>JABIUH010000319.1 GCA_018701055.1 Woeseia sp.
ATAACTTCGTCAAGACCATGCTAAGACTGATGGAGGAGCGTGACGAACTCGGTATTGTTGCCGACCAATTTGGGACGCCCACACGGGCCAGTTCGCTCGCTGAGGTCATTTGGGCATTCGCCGGCGCGCCGCAGCATCGTGGTGTGTTTCATTGGTCTGATCATGGCGAAACGAACTGGCACGAGTTTGCGCTTGCCATTCAAGAGGAGGCGCTGTCATGCGGACTCCTGAAAAAGGCGATTCCAGTGCATGCCATCACAAGCGATGAATACCCTGCCGCAGCGTTACGACCGCGGTACAGCGGGCTTGACTGCTCAGCGACGCAAGTGGCACTTGGTATTCGGTCGACTGATTGGCGTAGCAATCTGAAGGAAATTTTCAAGGAAATAGACTATTATTTTCAAATATGTTGCCAGTAGTTGCTATTCTTAGCCCTTATTGACCGAGTGCAAGAGTAATTTAAATCAATCAAGTTTTCCCAGCAATAGCGATAGCAGCGACCGTGAGCATTGCGCTTATGTTTGCGTTGCGTCCACTGGCCAAGCGTGTCGGGCTCGTTGATCGACCAGGCGGCCGGAAACTGCACACAGGCGACATACCGGTCATCGGTGGTATCGCGATGTTCTGCGGTATTTTCTCAGGACTGACCATTCTTGGCCTGGATCTGCATTCCCTTCTTTGTCTTTTCATCGCATCGCTATTGCTGCTCGCCATCGGTGTGATAGATGACAAGTATCGATTGCCGGTCGCAGCGCGAATGACAACGCAACTCGCTGCCGTGCTCATCATGATCTACGGCGCTGATCTCTATATGGCCGATATGGGTGACCCGTTCGGTGCGGGGCTGATCACGACGGGCCCCTTCATGTTGATCTTTACCATGCTCGTCACAGTTACGATGATCAACGCCTACAACATGGTTGACGGGATCGATGGTCTTGCTGGATTGTTCGCTATGATTGCGATGGTATCGGTCGCAACGCTTGCTGGTATCTCCAGTCTATTTGGTGTGGCGGCACTTGTTATCGCGGCGTCAATTTTCGGTTTCTTGCTCTTTAACTTCCCGGTCATTTGGAATCGCCGGATGCGATCCTTCATGGGCGATGCCGGCAGCACGGTGTTGGGATTCTCGATCGTTTGGGTGATGATTGGGGTCTCGCAGGGTGCCGACGCCGTTATCTCACCTGTGGATTGCCTTTGGTTTGCGGCTTTGCCCATCTTCGATTGCCTGACGTGTTTTGTTCGCCGCGTCCTCAAGCGACAGTCGCCATTCAAGCCAGGCTTGGATCATTTTCATCACACGTTGTTGCGCGGTGGGTTTCATGTCCGGCAGAATCTCGGGATACTGACCGGGTTACAGATTATTTATTCGGTTATTGGTTTGTCCGGATTTTTTGCTGGAATACCGGACTACGTGATGTTTGCCGCCTGGTCGGTGCTTGGCCTGTCGCAGCGAACGATCATTCGAGAAATTGCCAAGTCTCACCGCCTGAAACGCTTGTCCCAAGCGCACCCGGGCAAGTTGGCAGACATGAAAGAGACCATGCGAACGTAAAACCAGCGGCGTCCGTGTACAATTCTGCACCATGAGATTCGTCAATACCTCCTACTTGAAAAACAATGATTAGACACATTCTTGTAGTTTGCGTGGGCAATATTTGCAGAAGCCCAATGGCAGAGGCATTGCTACGAAAGGCTTTGAAGGGCAAGGAAGATATCGAGGTGTCATCGGCTGGATTGGGTGCACTCGTCGGGCATCCCGCTGCTGAGTATTCGCTCGAGCTTATGGATGAGTTGGGCGAAGACATCAGCGAGCATCAGGCACGACAGATACATCCGGACATGGTGAGAGATGCAGATCTCGTTCTCGTCATGGAAGCAGGACACAAACGAGCGATCGACGACGCGGACCCAACAGCCCGCGGTAAGGTACATCGTTTGGGCGAATGGCAGGACACAGATATAGACGATCCGTATCGTCAGCCAAAGGCGGCGTTCGCGGATGCGTTGCAAGACATTCAGGAAGGCGTTGCCTCCTGGGTTGAAAGAATAAAGGCGTAAAAAAAGAATGACGAAGGTTTGGGGAAAAGCAGGAATCATTTTGTTGGCGGCGACGCTCGGCGCATGTGCCATAGCGCCCGGCATGAAGATGGAAGAGCCCGCGAAGATTACAGGCGGGCAGGTTGTTCGTATTACGCCGATCACCATGGATCTTTTGAATAGCCTGGAAGCAGCGCACCAGATCCGAGTGCGGAAAGTCGCCCAGGAGTTTTCTGTAGAGGACCTTCAATACCAAATTGGTCTTGGCGATGTCTTGCAGATTACCGTTTGGGATCACCCTGAACTCACTATTCCCGCTGGTTCATTTCGTGACCCGGCGTCTTCCGGTCAGCAAATCGGCGACGACGGTTACCTGTATTATCCCTACGTCGGACTGGTCAAGGCCATCGGCATGAATATCGCTGCATTACGAGATGTTCTGACCGACAGGTTGAGCGCCTACATCAACGATCCGCAGCTTGACGTGCGTGTTGTCGCCTATCGCAGCAAACGAGTCTATGTTGTCGGCGAAGTGCGCAAACCAGGCGTGTTGCCGCTTGATGATTTGCCATTAACGATCGCCGATGCGATTAGCTTGTCCGGCGGGCTGACACCAATGGCACACAAAAGCGGCGTGAACGTATCTCGCGATGGTGTAGTACACGAGATCGACCTCAAAGCTTTGTATGACTTTGCAGACGCGAGTCAAAACCTGATGCTTAAACACGGTGACATCGTCAACGTGCTCGATCGCGGCCAGCAGAAGGTCTTCGTGATGGGCGAGGTTAGTTCGTCTGGATCTGTAGACATCGTCAATGGCGAGCTATCGCTGGCAGGTGCGCTGGGTGAGGCCGGTGGGGTGAAGCAACTTTCCGCGAACTCGGGTGCGATCTACGTTATCCGAGGCACCGACAGAGACAAGCCTGAGATATTCCACCTTGACGCGAGATACGCATCGGGCCTCTTGCTCGGCGAGCGCTTCAAGATGCAGGCGCAGGACGTCATATTTGTTGACGCGGCCAATATCTCACAATGGAATCGCGTGATTAGCCAGCTGTTGCCGTCGATCAGCATCATTGGTATCGCTGATGGGCTCGGGACGAAATAATGACTTCGGCGCCACATGACGTGAGAACTTACGCGCCTGCGCCGGAAATCTATGATGATGAAGTCGACCTTAGCGATCTGCTTGGCGTATTGATCGAGAATCGCTGGTTGATTCTCGCAATAACCGCAATCTTCTTCCTGTTTGGCTTGACCAACACATTCGTCGCAACACCCATCTACAAAGCCGATGCGTTAATCCAGATCGAAGAAAAAAAATCCGGCCTCGGCGACCTCGACATAAACGCACTCTTCGAAGGCGACACATCAACCACCGCAGAAATCGAAATCCTCCGCTCCCGTTTAGTTCTCGGTCAGGTTGTAGACAATTTGAGTTTGGAAATAACCGCAGAACCAAACCTCTTCCCAATCTTCGGCGCAGCAATCTCCCGTAGGAGCGCTCCCAGAGCGCGACCGATGGTGACAGTTGACACATTGGACACCCCAGCCTCTTTGATCGGCGGACAACTAACTCTAACCGTGCTCTCACCCAACACTTTCAACCTGCAAACATCGGAAGGTGACCACCTACTAACCGGCAAAGTAGGCGAACCAAACCAAACAACCTTTCTGAGCGAACCACTGACCATCTTCGTGTCCGAGCTCCAGGGCGAGAAAGGCGACGAATTCCACCTCGGAAGACGGTCCAGACTGAATACGATCGAAGGTCTCCAAGCGTCATTAAGCATAAGCGAGAAAGGGAACGGTTCGGGAATTCTTGCTATCAGCCTTCAAGGTACGAACCCTGGCGATGTCAGCCAACAACTCAACGAGATTGCCAACGTTTACGTTCGCCAGAATGTCGAGCGAAAATCGGCCGAAGCGCAACAGACACTGCTTTTTCTAGAAGAGCAGCTCCCCATGGTAAAGAAAGACATGGAAGCCGCCGAAGTTGCTCTGAATGCCTATCGGCTTGAAAAGGGCTCGATCGATTTGCCACGTGAGACCCAGGTTGTTCTTGAGACCATCGTCGCAATTGAGGGCCAACTCAACGGCCTGCAGCAAGAGCGCGACAAGGCCTTGCAGGGGTTCACATTCGCGCATCCGATGGTACTCGCTTTGGATTCGCAGATAGAACGATCGAATGGCGAATTGGGCCGACTTAACGAGCAGGTCCGAGAACTGCCCAAAACGCAGCAGGAAGTTCTACGGCTGGTTCGTGACACCGAGGTCAATACGGTTCTCTATACGTCGCTCCTGAACACCGCCCAAGAGCTTCGGGTGGTTAAAGCCGGCACCGTCGGGAACGTGCGCATAGTTGACTACGCTGTTACGTCTTACAGAGCCGTCAAGCCAAATAAATCCCGGATTCTGATGTTGTCATTGATACTCGGCGCCTTCGTCGGCGTTGCGGCAGTATTTGCGAGGCGAGCGCTAAGTGGGGGCATCGAAGATCCCGAGCTAATCGAGAAACAACTCAATATTCCGGTTTACGCTACCATCGCGCACAGCAAGAATCAGGATCGAATCTATAAGAACCTACAGTCCAAGGAAGCGAAGCAGTCGATTCTCGCTATCAAGCACCCGGATGACAGCTCGATTGAGAGCCTCAGAAATTTACGAACCGCTTTGCACTTTGGCATGATGGACGTGAAAAACAATTGCATCATGATCGCAGGTCCCAGCCCTACCGTGGGTAAGTCGTTCATCAGCGTTAATCTTGCGGCAGTACTAGCAAGTAACGACAAGAAAGTACTACTGATCGACGGGGATATGCGTCGAGGGCACCTGCACCAGTACTTGGGACTTGAGAGAGAAAACGGCCTGTCTGATTTCATCAGTGGCGAGGTTCCGATTGGTAAGGTCTTGCATGCGACGACCGTTCCAGGATTGACGTTTATTCCCACCGGCAAGATTCCACCTAATCCTGCAGAGCTCTTGCTCCATAAACGGTTCAAGAATTTTCTGAGTGTGCTGACGTCGAGATTCGATCACATCATTATTGATTCTCCGCCGATTCTTGCTGTGACTGACGCGACGATCATTGGGCAGATGGCGGGGGCGACATTGATGGTGCTGAAATCAGGCGAGCATCCGATGCGCGAGATCGAATTGAGTGCCAAGCGACTGCAACAGTCGGGGGTTAATCTGCGCGGATTGTTGATCAACGACATTAATGTGCAGAGCCAGCGTTATGGGGCGGGAAAATACAGCTACCAATATAACTATACGAAATAACTGGTTTAATCGCGGCGGCCTGACCGAGGCTGCGGCCCTCCGCAACCGACTCCCAAATCCGTTTGCCAACCCCGTCGAGCCCAAAATACATGCCGCTAGCCAGGTCGAGTAGCACGGTCTCATCGCCGACAAGACGCGACATGACCTGTGGCGGGATAGACAGTTGGGTATCGAGATTCATTGCAGGTGCTCTCTAACGCCATTTCGTATGTCGGGCAGGATGCCATAGGCACGCGGATAGTCCAGCGCGAAGGTCGGCACGGCGCCGGAGATTCGGTGTGTCCACTCGAAGTGCTGTGAGAGGAGATCATGGTCCTCGATATCGAGCAGGAACGAATTACCGATCCAGCTCATGTAGCGTTCCAGCCCGCTTAGCGATCGGATGGTGATGACCTCGGCTCCCTGCTGATCCAGCACAAAGGCGGCCAACAGCGG
>JABIUH010000069.1 GCA_018701055.1 Woeseia sp.
GGTCAGAGTAATACTCTGACCCGGTTTTGATTTTGGTTGTGCGGAACAGCCCACGCGTTGCTTCGGATCGCGGCGACTGCGATCTCGCCCACTTTCGTAACCAGTTCCGAGGCCGAGGTATCGGTTGAATTAAAATCTGGGTCAGAGCCCAATATTGGGCTCTGACCCAGATTTCGACCGGACATTAGTTGTTTTTGATTGCGGCGACCGCGATCTTGCCCACTTTCGTACCCAATTCCGGGGCCGAGGTGTCGGTTGAATTGCAAAAGACAACGACTGACAACTCCAGCTCTGGATAGCGATTGTAAATTGCGCTAAATGCAACCCAGCCGCCCGTGTGACCAATCATAAATTCGCCGTTCGACTCTTGCTCGCGCATGCCGAAGGCGTACTGAACGTTGACAGGACCATCATCTGTGTAGTCGATTGTGTCGGGGTGAGGTGTTGTAACCAACTTGATCAAGGCGTCACTGCCTTCACCCAAACGATTGTGGTAGAAATTCTGGTCCCATTTCATAAAGTCATCGAGACTCGTGTAAACGCCGCCATCGCCAACCCAACTTAAATTGGTCATGAAAGTTTCATAGCTGCCATCGTCCATTCGAGCGTAGCCGTCGGCGCGATTCGGCACAGGTTGATTAACATTGTCATTAAAGAAAGTGTCGTCCATCGCCAGGCGACCGAATATTTCTCGCGCACTAAACTCACGCAGAGACTCGCCACTCACGCTTTCGACAACCTGCGACAACAGAAAGTAGGCCAAATTCGAATACTCATACTTACTGCCAGGCGCGTGAATTAAATCCGCCTTTTTGACGTGTTGATAAAATTCATCGATCGTCCAATAGTCCTCGTTGCCGAATCGAAACTCCGACCCATCCGCTTTTCGAAACGCCGCGTGACCGTAGTCGCCCATGCCAGCGATGTGATGCACCATTTGTCGAATAGTGACCTTGTGACCGTAGTCGGTAAGGTCCGGCAAATAAGTATGCACGTCAGCGTCCAAATCGAGTTCACCGCGTTCTGCAAGAATCGCAATCGCCATCGCAGTAAACTGTTTTCCGACAGACCCAGTTCGAAAAATTGATTGGGACGTAATTGGCATCCCATATTCGAGGTTCGCGAGGCCATAGCCTGCCTTGTGAATGTAGGCGCCATCATGTATCACGCCGACCGCGCATCCTGGACCACTATTCTGATCTAACTCTGAAAAAACAGCGTCTATATCCGCGCTGAGCCCCACCGGCGGGCTCGCAGCATGAACACCAAAACTTACACCAACGATCAGCAGCATTGATACCAGAATATTCTTCATCAACTAATCCCCACTTCGATAGGCAGAGTTCAACGTGCGATATTGAGCAGACAACGCGTCAAATTGTGCAATTGCATCTTTGCCCGGTGCTTGATCTGCTCTTCTCACCATATTGTACAAAAAGGCTGATTGCCTACTGAGCATTGGCTGCGGATAAATAATATCCGCCGCTTTAACTTTATCGAGAATGTCGGTTACTACAATCAATCGACTCGCCTCCTCCTCGGATAATTGGTCGCGTCGATCTTCCAGTTCCGATTGTTCATCCGCAGCGTCTTTTTCAAGTCGTCTAATCTCAGACAAAAGATCGAGTGCCTGCAATTCGAACGCGACCTGCTCATCTATGTCAGCCAACGTTGTGCCTTGTGTAATGACGCGCGGATCTACTTCCAACTCAAAGGACTGAGTCGACGTAGTATTACCGACAGTCAAGCGAACGGAATAGCGGCCTGGGCGCACCATCGGGCCGTTTTTATAACGATCCTCAGCATCAGCAGCCCAGGCGCCAAAGTGCGTCATATCCCAACGAAAACGATTCATTCCGACCGTCATCGATAATGACTGCTCAGCGATGACCATCGCCTGGCTAGTCTGCATATCGTCGACTACCTCATTGCTGCCCTCTTCATTCTCGGCACTGCTCTCGTACGCTTTAACGATTCGCCCGCTAGCATCCAAAAACTCTAAAAGTATCGATTCGACCCCGTCGTCCGGCAAGTAGTAGTCAACAACAACCGCCGGTGGCGGATAATCAGGCACGCCGTTGTTGCTTTGTCCCGTGTACACATTGCGGAAACGAACAGTGTCACCCGGTTTAAAGACCATTGCCGTATCAGACGCTGTATCAAATGACGCCTGACGTAAAGTCGTCATATTGTCCAACACCCAGAATGAACGACCCATGGTTGAGATCGCCAGATCGCCGTAGACGACTTTTATGTCGGTAATCGGCGTGACACCAAGATTTTGCTGAAAGCTATGCCAGTTTTCACCGTCGTCCAGAGACACGTAAATGCCAAACTCAGTACCCGCAAAAAGCAGGCCCTCACGGATCGGATCCTCACGCACGACCCGAGTCGGATAATCGACTGGTATGCCGTTAGTACCGTCGGTCAACAGCGTCCAGCGACGACCAAAATTCTCGGTCTTATAAATGTAGGGCTTCCAATCGCCAAGTTGATAACGCAATACCGCGATATAGGCCTTAGCGGGGTTGTGTGGAGAAGGCTCTACCGCGTCTACACGCCCGCCGGGCGGCAGATTGCGAGGCGTAACATCGCTCCAATTTTCCCCACCGTCTTCGGTGACGTAAACCGGACCGTCATTTGCGCCAGACCAGATGACACCTTCCTGCACAGGAGACTCTCGCAATGAATAAATAGTGCTGTAGTACTCCTCGCCCGTGATGTCACGCGTAATTGGGCTTCCGGATATCACCTGCCGATCCGCATCGAACGCGGTCAAATCAGGAGAGATCGTTTCCCAGGTTCGTCCGTCATCTTCCGTGCGATGCACGAATTGCGATCCGTGATAAACCACGTCCGGATTGTGCGGAGAAACATGAATAGGCGATACGCGCTGAAAGCGATGAGTGAGATCGCTCGGGTTGTGCCCGTAGATGTCGGACGCGCCAACGTAATAACCCTTTTCCGTACCAATGCGTTTATCGAAAACAGAAAATCTGCCTTTGCAATTCGAATACACAATATTGTGATTGCCCGGTTTTGGCACGCCGGGGCCGGTTTCACAACCGCCGGTGTCCACTAGCCATGCCGACGTATCCTGAGTTCGAAACGGCGGCATACTCGGCACGGCAATCGTTGTCGAATTATCCTGCTGGCCTGCGTAGAGCCAGTACGGATACTGGTCATCAACCTCAACTTGATAAAGCTCTGCAGTGGGTTGATTAAACTGTGTCGACCAAGTCTTGCCGCCATTGTGGGTAACATTTGCACCACCGTCGTTACCATGAATAAACAAATCCGGATTGTCGGGATTGATCCACATGTCATGATTATCTTCATGGGGTACCCGCAGTCGCTCCCATGTCTTACCACCATCGATGGATTTCATGTTGCGCGTCGCCATGCCGTAGACAATATCCGGATTGGTCGGGTCGACATCGATATTGCCGTAGTAGAACGGCCGCGTTCTGATTGAGGTCTCATTTGAGACTTGTTCAAACGATCGACCTTGATCGATCGATTTGTACAGTCCGCCTTCATCATCTGGCGCTTCAACCAGCGCATACACAATTGATGAATCCGCACGGCTAATGGCGAGATCGATTTTGCCAATGAGCCCCTGCGGTAAGCCGTCAGTTACCTTGTCCCAGGTCAGACCCGCGTCGACCGACTTGTAAAGGCCACCTTCATCCTGCTCTCCACCGGAAATGATCGTCCAGGGCTTACGCTCAGCCTTCCACGCCGTCGCAAAAACGATGTTCGGATTGCCCGGAAGCAATTCGATGTCGGAAAATCCCACCGTATCGGAGATGAACAAAACCCGCTCCCAGGTTTGGCCACCATCCGCAGTTTTGTAGACGCCACGTTCTTCGTTCGCATTGAACGCCTGACCAATTGCCGCAACCCAGACGATGTTGTGGTCGGTTGGGTCGATTTCGACGGCACCAATGTGGCCAGTCTCGCGCAATCCAATATGCGCCCACGACTTTCCGCCGTCGATCGATTTGTACATGCCTTTGCCAACGATTACGTTGCTGCGAAGACCATCCGACCCTGTGCCGACATACACGATGTTGGCGTCGTTCTGCGCCACGTCAATATCACCGATTGACGGCGTTTCGAAATAGCCATCTGACACGTTATTCCACGTCGTACCGTAGTCATCCGTTTTCCACACGCCAGCGCCGGATCCACCAAGGTAAAAGGTCGACGGAGACGCAACAGTTCCCGCGACAGCGGTAACGCGCCCACCCCTTGACGGTCCGATGTTGCGGTACTCGAACGCACTAAAATCTTGTGCGAAGAGATAGTCACTAGTGAACAACGCACATCCCAAAATAATTCCAGTCGCAATATTCTTCATCGGTCCGCTTTCTATGTGGTTATTGAGAATACGAGAACATAGCATTTCTGCCACACAAATAGATCCATGACAGCCTCCTGAGTTGGACAATTCGCATACTTTTCGCAATCGGCCAGAAGAGTGCAATAATCGTCACACACCAAATTTTCTTGGAAATGACTACATGACCCAAAGATTTTTGCTTTTTTGCAGCTCGCTCGCACTCGCCGGCTGCGGCGATTCGACACCTGACGTCGAAGCAACGGTGGCAAGCCAGACAACAGTCTTTTGCGGCGCGCTGATTGATGGTATTTCGAATTCACCGACCATCGATAAAACGATCTCAATCGTTGGCAGTCGCATCGTATCGATTACAGAGGGCAAACCAACCAGTGGTGACTTTCTTGATTTGTCGGAACATACCTGTTTGCCCGGGCTGATCGACACTCACACGCATATCATGGATAACGCGGGCGATACCGTGGACCTGAGCGTCTACTACCACCGCACTCCAGCGGAAGAACTTGAGATTGCGAAAGAAAACGCTGCGGTCACTTTAGCTGCTGGGTTTACGACCATTAGAAATCTCGGCGCCTACGGGGGATGGGGTGCGCGCGAGGCGCGCGATGCGGTGAATCGCGGTGATTTTCCGGGCCCTCGAATTCAAACGTCGGGTTTTTATCTCACCATCGCTGGTGGCGGCGGTGATCTGGTCATTCCAGGCTATCCGGAAGAGGACATTCCGGCGAGAATTCGCTTAGGCGTCGCTAGCGGCCCGGATGAATTTCGAGAAAAGGCGCAAGCCGCTGTTGATGGCGGTGCGGACGTGCTGAAAGTCCTGGCCTCAGGCGCTGTATTGGCGTTTGGCGGTGTTCCAGGCGCACCTGAGATGACACAGGAAGAATTAACTGCGGTAGTCGAGGTCGGACATGCCGCTGGCATTAAGATTACTGCGCATGCACATGGCGCCCAGTCGATTAAGGATGCGATTAGGGCAGGTGTTGACTCGATCGAACATGCCTCACTCGCGGACGACGAAGCGATCGCATTGGCAGTCGAACACAACGTTGCGTTCTCAATGGACGTCTATAACGGCAGCTATATCGCAACGGTCGGCCGCGAAGAGGGTTGGCCGGAAGAGTTTATTCGCAAGAATGATGAAACCACGGAAGCACAACGTCAGGCTTTTACCAAGGCACATGCGGCCGGCGTACCCATCATATTCGGCACGGACGCAGCCGTTTATCCGCACGGCGACAACGCACTGATGTTTCCGATCATGGTTGAACGCGGAATGACACCCATGGAGTCGATTCAGGCCGCGACGTCAGTTGCCGCCGAGTTCATTGGCTGGGCAGATGATGTTGGTGCACTTGTTGAAGGCCGTTACGGCGACCTAATAGCAGTTAAAGGCGACCCGCTCGAGGACATTAGCATTCTGCAAAAGGTGGACGTCGTTGTTAAAGGTGGTGAACGCTACCAGTAATTGGCAGCCAACATTATGAGCCCGGCCCAGTTAGGCGAACCGCCGCATAAGCGATGTAGATCGCAAGCAAAATGGCCGCCTCGATAGATTTGATGCCACGCCGCGACACATACAAGAAGCCTAACACCAACACGGTCACCAGAAGTAGTACGGGTATATCTACCTACAACACTGCGGCTGAAACGAAAATCGGCGAAATAGTCGCCGCAATTCCGGGCACGAGCAGAGTGTCCAATACGTTGCTAACCACAAGATTGCCGACGGACAACCCGCCGCGTTTGCGCAGCAAAGCGACAAACGATACGGAAAGTTCCGGCAAGCTGCTTTCCATACCAATGATTATTGCGGAGACGGCCATATTGCTCATGCCCATTTCGGGCGCAAAGCTTGCCGCAGACTCGACGGTAAGCTGTGCCGAAAAAAGGAGTAATACGAATCCGATCGCGAGTACGAGCCAGGCCTTCCAAATGTCTATGTGCGGACCGTGCTCATCACTTTCGGGCACTTCGGCGCGTCCGAAAATCAGCACTCAGACATAGGCTGCGTAGTACAGGCACAAAAGGCCGCCTTCTATGCGCGAAATCACTCCATCCAGCGAAAAGATAAGCAGGGCAAGCGCACCGCCAATAAGAAAAGTCGCGTTGCGCGGCAAGAACTTGCGTTGCATTGGACTGTAGCCAATAAAGCCTGCCACACCGAAAACCAATGCAAACTGGCCGATGGTGCTTCCAAGCGCGCTGCCGATCACAATTCCTGAAAGATCTTCTCCGGCGAGGCTGCGGAAGGATGCATCAAATGCCACAAATAATGCTGGAAGATCCGTGCCGATCGCAAGCAC
>JABIUH010000068.1 GCA_018701055.1 Woeseia sp.
AACAACCAAAATGTGTCAACGAACGAAGACACCGCGCTCCCGATTGTGCTGAATGCGACCGATGGAGACGGCGACACGCTCACGTACAGCATTATCAGCAATCCGACGAACCGAGCCCTTTCCGGGACGGCGCCAAGTGTCACCTACACGCCGAATCTCGACTACAACGGTCCGGATAGCTTCACGTTCCGGGCAAGCGACGCCACCGTTGACAGCAACACGGCGACCATCTCGATCACCGTCAATACGCAAAACGATGCACCTACTGCGACCCAGATAAACAATCAGTCAGCGTCGGAGGGCGTGCTCTTCAGCCTTAATGTAACCAGCAACTTCGATGACGTTGATGGTGACGCACTGACGTATACCTCGACCGGTTTGCCCACCAGCCTGGAGCTGATTGGTTTCAACTCTGGCGTTATCGATGGCACGCCAACCCAGGCCGAAGCAGAATTTAATAGCGGCGTCTACAACGTCACGGTCACCGCAAGAGACCCTTCGAACGCTACCGCACAAAGCAGCTTCACCCTGACCATCGGTGCCGTCAATGATGCACCCGTAGCGAACAACCAAAATGTGTCAACGAACGAAGACACCACGCTCCCGATTGTGCTGGATGCGACCGATGGAGACGGCGACGCGCTCACGTACAGCATTATCAGCAATCCGACGAACGGACTCCTTTCCGGGACGGCGCCAAGTGTCGCCTACACGCCGAATCTCAATTTCAACGGCACGGACAGCTTTTCATTTGCCGCCAACGACGGCACCGTTAGCAGTACTCCGGCGATCATCTCGATTACGGTTGACCCGGCAAATGACCTGCCCATTCTGGTCGCACCAATCGGCGACCAGCAAGCAGTTGAGGCAGCCTCGTTTAGCCTTAGCGTTGCCGGAAACTTCACTGACCCCGATAACGAGGGCCTGACATATTCCGCGGTTGGTCTGCCAGCCAGCCTGGATCCGATTAATCCGGGGACAGGCGTTATTGACGGCACACCAACCCAGGCCGAGGCACAACTCAACAGCGGCGTTTACAACGTCACGGTCACCGCCACCGATGGTAGCGGAGAAGCGGTCTCGGATTTATTCCAGCTCCTCGTCGTCGAACTGACACGCGCGAATGTGATGTTATCGGTCACTGCTAGCCCGACGCCTGCCATGCTCAATGACCAGATTCAGTTCAACTTCCTGGTGCGCAACAATGGTCCTGCACTGGCCACCAATATCGAACTCAACGGGGCATTCGTGGGCAGCGGCCTGACTGTAACGCCTTCCGGCGCGACGACATGTACTGTGGAGGCGCCCGCAAACCAGGTAACGAATTTCAACTGCATAATCGGTAATTTGAACGTGCTTGCATCAACGTCGCTGGCCATTATGGTTACAAGCAATAGTCCGGGTGCAGTAACACTCGCTGCGACTGCTGCAGCCTCGACGCCGGTTCCGATTGATCCGGATTTAACTGACAACTCCGCACAATTCGGTGTGGGCGTCGCTGAATTCTTCAGCAATGGTGCTGCACAAATACTTGGCAACGCTCGAATTCTTGCCGTGTCCCACGGCGACCTTAACAACGATGGCGCCACCGATATTGTCCTTGGAACGATAGCAGGATTGCCCGCACAGGTCTTTCTCAGTGGCGGTTTCAGGGATTTTTCCGCGTCGGGAATTTCTATGCCGGACAGCTCGGCACAACAGGGCGTTGCGCTTGCGGATTTTGACGGTGATGGCTTCCTGGATGTCGTGCTCGCTAATGCAAATGCAGAGGACCGGATCTACCGCAATGACGGCACGGGTACTGGTTTTACTCTGTGGTCCACCCTCCCCGGCGGCACGCTCAGCAACGATGTCGCCGCGGCGGACTTCAATGGCGACGGCAACATGGATGTGCTGGTTGCAGCCAATGGCGGTAATCCCTTGTTCCTTGGCAACGGTTCCGGAGGCTTCACACTCGACTCTACTCTCGGCAATGCCAACAGCCGCGCGGTCGCAGTGGGTCAACTCACGGGAAACAACCGTCTGGATGCTGTATTTGCCAATGTCAGTAGCGGCAGCACCCTCTGGAATAACATCGGTTTTTCTGTAAACAGCAGCGCATCGCGCACGTTCAATTTTGGTGATGCATCGTCAGTCGTCATAGCGGAACTGATCGGCGGCAGCAACGCCAATGCATTCGATATCGCATTTGGCCGCATTCCGACGGATGTCGGTGACATTCCCGGCAACCTGGTCTGGTCCAACAACGGTTCCGGTGGTTTGTCATTGAGTCTGACGCTCGGCTCCTCACCAACAAACGATATTTTGGCAGGCGATGTTAGCCGCGATGGCCAGAACGACCTGGTCTTCGTCAATGACACCGGCGTGCATCAGATCTGGAACAGAAGCGGCAACACTTTCGAACTTCACAGTGAACAGATCGTCGCTGACAACGCACTATCAGGTGTTGTTGCCGACCTTGGACTCACCGACGTGGATACGCCGGGCGGCGTCGATCTGGCGATGGGCGGCAATCCGACGCGTGGCGCCGGGGTATTCCTGAATGACGGTTTCGGCAATCTAGGCAGAGGCGACATTACTCCGCCGACAATGACGCTGAATAGTAGCAATCCGCTGGAAGTTCCATCGCGCACCGCATTCAGTGATCCAGGCGTCCTGGCCGTCGATAATATCGACGGTGACATAAGCAGCTCGGTCATCGCGACAGGCACTGTGAATACAGCGCTCGTCGGAAGCTATACGGTGACCTATAACATTACTGATTCTGCAGGCAATCCCGCGCTTCCGATCACCAGGACCGTCAATGTAACCCCATCCACGGGAACGGGTGGTGGTGGTGGTGGCACACTGTCTCCGTTCGCAGTGTGGTTCCTGATCGCAATGGTCATGGTGTCATCCGCGGGTCGCCGCGTGTATATTTCGAAACGAACGAATAAGAAGAATAAATTGAGGGGACCTGGATGATGACTATCCTTAATCGAACGACAAACAGATCAATGTCTGAACTGTACCGCTGGTGCGCGGGCAGCCTGACCATCATAGTTTTGTGTGTCTACTCGACACCGACGCTCGCACAGGAAGAAGTTCGATACTCCTGGTTCGAAATTTCCTACATCGGTCAGGATGTCGATCGAATGGGCACGCAGTCGGATATCATCCTCCAGCAGACGGTAGATATTCACGCAACGGACGGAGATGGAATACAATTCCGAGGCTCCGTTGGAACCTGGAATAATTTCTACATTTTTGTTGATTTTGCATCGTCTGACATCGACATCATCGGACTGGTCACCAATCCGGGCGGTGAATTTCCGGCAACGGATGAATTCGATTTTACGACGATCAGGGGAGGCCTGGGCTACAGATATCCAATCAACTACAAGATGGACATCTACGGTGAGTTTTCATATGACAGTTTGGATCTGGATTTTGGTAGTCTCGCCGGTGAAGATTTCGACAATAATGACCAGGACATTGGCGGTTCGTTAGGTATTCGCGCCATGTTTGGCGACAACCTTGAGCTTCGGGCGTATAGCCGATACAGCAATGTCGGTAACGTTTACCTGAATAATCCGGTAGGCGCATTGGACGCCGACACCCTGTTCGGTGTTGGATTCGGTTTTACACTAATTCGTGGATTATCGATCACCGGCGATTACGAGTCCGGTGAATTCTCTAGCTGGAATCTCGGCTTCCGAATTGATCTGGACGAAGACTAGGATTGCGGGACTGAAGAAACGAAGAGTCGCCCGCAGGTGACTCTTCCGTCTGAATTAATCGTAAGCGCTCAATGAACCGCGTGCTTGTTTACCCGATCTTAATCTGATCCACGTCAAGTTTTCCCGGCAGCAACGCCTCGATAGCATCAACCGTCTCTGCCTTCGGTAGTTCGGTAAACGGGTAGCGAAGATACGCATAGAGTTTCAGTCCGTTCGCTTTGGCGGTTTCGATCAGCGAGTACAAGTTGGCACTGGCGTTCACGCCCTTGACCGAGTCGCTGACCAACCAGTTCTTTCAGCCAATCACAAAGGGACGGATCGCATTCTCGGCAGCGTTATTGTCGATCTCAAAGCCGGCCATCATCCAGCTAGCAGATCAGCTTGTCCCATTCGTTGTGCAGATAGTGCAATGCCTTTCCGGAGGCACTCGTTGGCGGTACTTGCGGCAAAGTTTGGTCCAGTCAGACTCGCATCTCATCGAGGATTGGTTTCGCATGACGTTGACGATGTTCGTGCCGTTTCTCGGGCGTAAGATTACACGCCTGCTTCTCCACCCGATACAGCTTCTGGATCAATGACAGACCACTATGTGCCTTGCCGCGTTTCTTGTTCCGACCCTGTGCCTTAACCGCGTCACTGAAGCGGCGACGGGCATGCGCCATGCATGAGTTGGTTTTCCGTCACCGCGGCGTTGTAACCGTCATAGCCATCGGTCTGTCAATAGCCTTTGAAGCCTGCTAATTAGCGTTTGGCGACCCCGGCGCCACGTCCCGGGTCGTAGTGATACAGCGCCACCGGTTGCGCCGGTGGACCACCGCGTTGCAACCACAGGTAAAATTTTGATTGTGCCTTTTCGCCCGATTCTTTGAGCACCTGTACCGTGGTTTCGTCCATCTGGATGATGTCATGGCTTTATAGAACACTGGAAAAATGCAATCGTTCGTGCGATTTAAAACGCATTACATCGTAACCGTCGAGCAACCAGTTCAGTTGTTACCCGCTCAGGGTGATGACATCGGCGGCAAGCTTGCGAGGCCATTTGAAGCGTGCCTTCTCCAGGCGTTTTTGCCACATACAAAATCCGCTTCTATCCCAATACAGGATCTTCACCTTGTCATGGCGGCGGTTGCAAAACACAAACAGCTGCTCGGAAAACGGATCGCGAAGAAGCGTTTCCTCAACCACGATCGCAAGACCATTAATGCCATTCCTGAAGTCAACGACGTCCCGGCACAGATACACCGCCGACCAGTCGTTCGAGGGTCGCATCATTCCAGACGCGCCACCGTGGTCAGAACCGTTGATAATGAGCCCGAATCAGCCGGGCCCAAAAACTCCACCGACATGCCATTCGGAAATTGAATGCACCATTTATTATTGGTATTTACCGCGGCTGTTTGTGCGCGATAACAACCTACACCAGAGGTCTGCGCCGCCACCCCTTTTCGAATCAGTGTCTTCTTCGCCGCGTCGATCGCGCCAACATGAAAACCCTGCTCCTCCGCATACGACGAAAGACTCTTTCCTGCCGACTCACACGCCTTGATCTGCTCCAGCCAATACCCCTGACGTTCCGCTAGCTCTGCTGTTCTTTCCGTTTCATTCACCACCTTGCTCCACTGTCCTTAAAACATCACAGCTTGCAAAGAAATGCATCAAATCAAACAGGACCGTCGTTTGTCTTGCGCTTACAATTAATCTTAGAAGTTAAGATTTTCGCCAAAGCGACGATCAACTGAATTCGGCCGATAAACAAACCACAACGTCACCTGGTTGGAGTTGGAGCTTTCATTAAGCGCGCTGCGCTTCTGGAATGTGAATCGATAATCGACCTCAGCTGCTAAACTGGGTGTGAAATTCCAGATAAACTGACTTCTCAACTGAAGATAGTTTCGTTCATCGATGCGTACCGAATCGTCCAGCGAAGTCGTCTGATACGCACGAACGCCCAAACCGGCGGAAATCTTTTCATTAAAACGTCGCGACAAATTCAGATTCAGAGACTCTCTGGATGAAAGCCGGCCAGAACCACTGGCGCTGATGGCTCTTCTGTATTGAGCGAGAATATTTACAGTTTGGAGACGACGCCTGAGCGACACATTTGCAACAAACCCCGGATCATTGTCAACTAGACCACTGTCCGTGTCCTCCATGCCTAACATGACCTTAGCAGTGGTTGTTGGAGATAACGATCTGGACACGCCGGCCATAAAGCCTAATCCAGTTGTCTCACTGGACCGGTCAGCTACCTCGTATTTGCGGCTGTTAAGCATAATTGTTCCGGTGGACCGGTCCGACAATGCCCTGTTGTAGGATGCCGCAAACCGAATATCGGAGAAATCATTCAGCAACAGTTGCTGCTGATTATCATAAGAGGCGTCCAGGTACATGGCACTGAGCACCATTGATGACGATTCGTTGAATCGATAGTTCCACTGTGGCCTGATTCGCCACTTTTCACGCTGACCCTGAAATCCAATGACGCCTGCATCGTCATCGGGAATATCGTCAGGATTGTCGATGTCGAAATCTGTCTCCGCTCTTTCTGCATTTAGTATAGCCTGATCTTCGTAATCCATCCTGACACGAAAAGTGCCTGATTTTGTATAGCGTAGATAAACCGACTCCAGGAAAACATCATCCGCGTCGATTTCCGGATTATCAGAGTAACTCCTCGACAACACTCTTGGCGCGACAAAAAAATTGGTTAGGCTCGACTTATATTCAATTCTGGCGCTCGCATCCAGCAGGACTCCGGTCCCGTTTTTGACATCATCCGTTCGGATCGACAACGTCGCGTTGTCGTCTTTTTCAATACCCGCTTTCAGCAGTGGTTCAACACTCCATTGCGCTTCAGCCGCTCCGACCGAAAAGAGGGCGATGCTGCCGATCAGGATCTGTTTTCTTAAGAAAAAGCCACGCGATATGGACCTGGATATGTTGACTGTCTTCATTTGAATGCTTCCGGAGATTCTTGTTTATTGACCGGGCCGCGATTGACGCGACACTGCGCTATTTCTGCTTCAAGATTACCAAACTTAGATGCCTGCCACCGAGTTGGTTGTCCGGTCAGGAAGTGTGAATGGGTTCACACTTTCGACAACCAGCGTACAGGATGCAGGAATTGTGCTCAATACCGCGTCGCGACTTGATTCCCGTACATAATTCGGAGACGAGAGCGAATGTTTATGTCAAATCCTTGTTTTGCTTGTAAATTCGGGTTTTCGTTCATGGACAGCACAAGACAATGGCACTTGCTCAGTCGTCGAGGAACGTAATGGCCTAGCGCGCTATCACTTCGGGCGGAGTGATCAGCGGCAGCAGGATCCTTATCGTCACTGGGGCCTCAGAACGAGGTCGTGGGTTCCGCGCGAACTGTCGGGTCAAGAGCTGCGCACCTGTTTACGATTGCATAAACACACTGCTTTGATCTAACGCGCGTTCCCGATTCGGAAATCCTGCCCTCGACGTCCCGCCAGGTTGAACGCTAGGTCAGTCTGACGACTTTTCTATCAGAACTGTCTGCGGACAGCGCCTTTGTCCTGACGGAGATCAGATCGTCCATGCCGTTGGTGGGCTGATAACCGCTAACCGCTTGCTGCAGCAGGCTCCGGACCCGATCCCTATCCAACAAACCTGAGTAGCGCTTTAACTCGTCGAGAAGATAATTAAGAACATCAAGCTCAATGAATTCCTCGTTTGCACAGCGAATTCTTTGGCAACTTCCCGAACCTGGGTCTGGTGCGCTGCTTCCAGGCTATTCAAAAGATCCATGGTGATCGGCGTAATACGAACAACCTGCCCGCCTGTAATCTTCGCGGGCTCTTCCATCTTCATGCCGGGCGCTATGGCACATGCGCCGAGC
>JABIUH010000067.1 GCA_018701055.1 Woeseia sp.
CGCCTCTTCAACGAATTCCGCGAGGCTTGCGTCGCGTCCTGCCTTACCGTGGTAGTGAGCCGTTGCTGCCATCGACGGTAGATAGGTTACGTACCCAAGGAGGTTGCTTGGTTGGGAAGTTGACCCAGTGAAATCGAGCGCCTGGCTGATGAGAATTAAACCGTTCAGCGCCATGTCCTGACCGCCATCTAGCAAGGCGCGAGAGACTGCCGCCGCACGGGTCGTGCCGAAGCTTAATCCCAGAATGTACTTCGGAGAGTTCCAGCGCTGATTCGCCGTGACCCATTCTCGTATGAACGCGGTCATCGAGGACGTATCACCGTTTAGACTCCAGAAGTCCTCGTTTGTCGCCGCGCCAATAGGCCGGCTATAGCCCGTACCGATAGAATCAACAAAGACCAGGTCGGTCTCACCAAAGATGCTCTGATCGTTGTCGGCAAGCGAATAAGGCGGTGCACCATCGTCGCGATCAGCTCGACTGGGAACACGAACGACTTTAGGACCTAACAGGCCAATATGCAGCCAGGCTGACGCTGAGCCTGGCCCACCATTGAATACGAAGGTAACCGGCCTGGCATCATTTCGCCGCTCCCTCTTTATATAGGAGGTTGACCAAATGCTCGCGGTCTCCGTTCCGGAGGTATCGCGCAACAGCGTTTCACTAGCGGTAGCGGTGTATTCAAATCCGCCATTTACTCCAGAAAGTCGGTGCTGGCTCTCGAATGATGCAGGTACGTATTTCGCCGCCTCTTCCTCTTGTGCATGAGATAGAGAAGCGGAGATACCAAGCAGGAGTACCAGCTTGAGCGAATGTTTAACGCAATGATTATCAGTCATAAAAGAGTTTTATCCACAGAAAATCGCGCGCCGCCTACAACGGAATTACCCATTGATCTTTCTCGACATCAACCGTTCCCTGCATTTCTTCCCGCACTACACGGTCGATAACTTGCAGGCCCTTTTCAGCCATAGCATCGAAGGTATCCACCCCATTATTCGGAAAACCGCCACGAGTTCGGTGAATATCGAACTGGTTAGCGAACGTTCGGTCGAACGCTTTTTCTATCCCTCGTTTTCCGTGCATAAAACCGAGTAATCCACCCCAGGTTGCCGCCGGATTATCGGAATCCCAACCTGACAACGCAGCAATTTTCACTGTTTCCTGATAATCACCCTCGCCGTACAACAGACTGACAATGCTCGCCGCAAAATTAATACCACCCACAAAGCAGCCATTGCACACGAGCTTCTGCGACATTAGATCGTAACCGTCGAGTTGTTCAACCTGATAGCGTCGATAGACATCATCACGCGCCTGCTCCCACGAAACACCTGCCTCATAACGACCTTTAATATAGTCGTACATTTTCGCAATGTAAGATGTTTCGGGTACGCCCTCGCGCGCTTTTTCTGCCAGCCAGCTGACCTGATCTTTCACCGGCAAATCAGCATCAACCACTGCTGCAAGAGAATGCATCACGACGTAAAATTCGGCAGCCAGTGCTGCATCGCCGCTGGCTGTTGTCCTGATTGGCAGGTGCACCATCTCCAATGCTAAGTGTGGTTTTCCTGGAGCGAACAAACCAAAAATCTCGGTCGTCAATTGCGCATCGATCATCGCAAAATCCGGATTGTGCTGTGGGTCGCCCGTTGCCGGCGGAACAAGCCCCTGAACTCGCATGAGGTCATGTGCGCGCTGATTGGAAACCCACAAGAAATTTTGTTTGCTGCCATCATCTGCAGTGAATGGCGTGTTTTCATCAGAGTAAATATGCGTCATCCAGCCATCACGAATTTGGGTGCCCGAAAGAACACTAGTTTCGTTTTCAAGCAACAGTGATTGGTAAATGTATTCGATATCCGTGTCATCGTCAGAGCCCCAGATGCCTCCTTCATCGACCCAAACCCAATCGATCGTTGGCGACACACTGCTTGGGACGCCGTTGCTAAATATATTGGGCTCATCCGGTTTGCCCCAGTCGTCGCGGGTGTAGAAACGACCATGTGGACCCTCTCCTCCAATTTTGTCAAGCTCTGTAACCAGACCGGTCCAGTTTGCGATACTTTGGCCCAACCAGAAGCCGTACATTTTTTCCGCGTATTCGGAACGCGAAATTACGTACGCTGAGGTCGCGCTGATTGCGGGCGCCTCTACTGTCTGCTCGTCGCAGCCTCCAAGAGTGGCAGCGAAGATCAAAATGGACCACGTCGAAAACAACGTTGGGGGAAATTTTGTGCGACCACTATGGACTGACATGAAACACTCCGAGGTTGGGACAAAATAGAAATGCAAGTCAGCCAGCATCATACCGTGCGTTCAGAACTCACGCCTATACTGTACGATTGAACATCCGAAAGAATGAGAGAACGAGTATCGCCGTGCCCGAGAACGAAATCGCCATCCAGGCTGCTGTCGCATACGCGAGTGATCAACCGTTAAGAAC
This sequence comes from Woeseia sp., assembly GCA_018701055.1. Lineage (GTDB taxonomy): Bacteria > Pseudomonadota > Gammaproteobacteria > Steroidobacterales > Woeseiaceae > SZUA-117. The sequence goes on from JABIUH010000067.1 coordinate 2,445, forward strand.
AACTAATCTAATGCTAAAAGCACCCGCAGAAAACGAAATTTTAGTGCGTATCGTAGCGAGTGGTGTCTGTCATACAGACATCATGACCAAGAACAAAGGACTATGTGTATTCCCCATCGTGCTGGGCCACGAAGGCGTTGGTATTGTCGCAGCGTTAGGCGATGACGTTAGCGAATTCGAAATTGGCGATCACGTCGTTTTAAGTTATGACTATTGTGGTCAGTGTCCTCAATGTGAAGTCGGCAAACCATCCTATTGCAATGATCATGGCAGCCTGAATTTCTCGGGTACGCGCCCCAACGGCGAGAAAACGCACCGTAGTGAAAACGGTGCGTCATCTGACGTGTTCGGCTCGTTCTTTCAACAATCGTCTTTCGCAACCTATGCGCTCAGTCACGAAACCAATACCATCAAAGTTGACAAGGACTTACCCTTACCAATGCTTGCTCCGCTCGGCTGCGGCGTGCAGACCGGAGCCGGAACCGTATTCAACACTCTTGCCGTTGAGGCCGACACGAGCATCGCGATATTTGGCTGTGGCTGCGTCGGCTTGTCGGCAATCATGGCTGCCAAAGTGGCGGGCGCGAAAAACATAATTGCAATCGATATCAATCCCCGCCGCACCATTATGGCAAAGGAGCTTGGTGCGACGCATACCGTTGTTCCCGGAGATTTCACGAACTCCACCGAACTTGTCGAGCACGTGAAATCGATCACCGGTGTCGGCGGTTGCCACTATGCCGTTGACACCTCCGGCATTCCGGATGTGTTACGACAAGCGTTTGATTGCTGCCGACCTTTGGGCGTGACGGCGATGATCGCACCAGGAGTTCCGGGCATGGAAGTGAGCGTCGAAATGCTTGGACTCCTGCCTGGAAAATCTCTGCGTGGCGTTGTGCAGGGTGACTCGCAGTCGAAAGTCTTCATACCGATGTTGATCGATTTATGGAAATCCGGGCAGTTTCCCTTTGATCGACTGATAACCACTTTCGAATCACTCGATAATATGGAAGCCGCAGTCAGCGCTATGAGTACTGGCGACGTAATCAAACCCGTCGTCATCTTCGATAAGAGTTTCGCGTAGGCGAATCTTAGTGAGAAACAGACAATGATTTTGAGCAACAACACCCTTCTTCTGACCAATGGCTGGATAAACGGCGCAGAAATCGCCTCGGATGCGAATTTCGAGGTGGTCAATCCGGCGACGCGTAAAGTAGTCGCCAACGTAAGTGACCTGACAGGCGCGGATGTAGCGTCCGCGATCTCAGCGGCCGACGTTGCTTTTCAAGAGTGGAAGACGGTGCCCTCGCAAGAACGTGCAGCTAGCGTCAATCAGTGGGCGTCTCTCATCGAAGACAATGCTGCAGATCTAGGCTCTATTGTTTGTCGTGAGAATGGCAAACCCATTGGCGAGGCAACAGGAGAGATTCTACAGTGCGCCGCTCTATTGCGTTGGTACGCACAGGAGGCATTGCGACTACACGGCAGCACGCTGCCGGTGCACGACAACCAGCAGCGCAACATGACAATCAAACAACCCATTGGCGTCGTTGCCTGCATAACGCCATGGAATTTTCCGGCCGCCGCCGTCATTGTCAAAGCTGGTGCGGCAATTGCAGCTGGCTGCACAACCATTATTAAGCCGTCAGACGAAACACCATTGATCGCGCTGGCGTTCGCCCGCTTGTCCGCTGAAGCCGGCATTCCCAAAGGCGTTTTTAATGTCATTCCCTGCAAAGATCCCAGAGAAGTCGGTGACGCACTGTGCCAAAGCAGTCGCGTACGCATGCTTTCATTCACGGGTTCAACTGCAGTCGGCAAACAGCTCTACACCGCTTGCGGCAATACAATGAAACGCATTGCGCTCGAGCTTGGTGGCAATGCACCGTTCGTCGTTTTTGCTGATGCCGATCTTGAGAAGGCAGTTGCTGCCGCCGTAGGTGCCCGCTTCTATAACAGCGGCCAAATTTGCGTTGGCGCCAATCGATTTTTTATTCATAAAGACATTTACGCAGAATTTGCAGAACGACTAACAGAACGCGTTTCTCGACTAAAAGTCGGCAACGGCGAAGATGCTGATACAACCACAGGGCCCATGATCAACTCTGCAGCCATTACTCGATTGCGTCAGCTTGTGTCCGACGCAGTCAGTCGCGGTGCAGAAATTCTCGTTGGTGGCGCGCAAACAGGCGGAGACTCATTGCTTTTCCCACCGACTGTACTAGCGAATATGACCCCGCAGATGGACGCTTCTAAGACAGAGATTTTTGGTCCGGTTGCTTGCTTGTATGACTTTGAGACCGAAACTGAAGCACTCGAGCTCGCCAATGATACGAATGCCGGCTTGTCCGCATACGTATTTACCGGCGACCTAGCTCGCTTACTCCGATTTAGTGAAGGTCTTGAAGCTGGCGTCGTTGGTGCCAATTCAGCGAATATATTCTCCAACGACCTACCATTCGGTGGCAGCAAAGAATCGGGGCTGGGTAAGGAACATGGCATTAACTGCCTCGAAGAATTTGTCGAAACAAAGAGCATCTGTATAGGCTTGTAGATCAGAACACCAAAGTTGCAAGAGAGAAATACCAATGGAAATTAGATCGTGTCGAGATGCGTGGTTACACATGACCGACATTAGCGCGGGGCACGCTGTACGCAACTATGTCCAATGGCTAGATATGCAGGACTATTTAGTCGAGTCCGATTTGTTTTCCGCGCCCATTCTCGATGCCTACAGCAATTGGAACCTGGAAAAAGACATTACCGAAGAACAAAAACAATACTTCTCTGACCTGCGAGGCGGTGGTCAAGGCGACTATCGTGCAGGTATGCGAGCGAAGATCGCCAACGTCGTAGACTGCCTTACTCTGTTTCCACAATCGAAACGTGCTGTGATAGCGATGTGTAACGAATCGATGCCGAAACACAAAGTGGATGACGATGCCAAATGCCTACGTGAGGTCTACTTTCATTTGGACGGGGACAACAAGCTCAATGCAACGGTTATATTCCGTTCTCAAGCCGCGATGTTGTTTCCAAAGAACATTCACTTCATCGGGTCGATGATGAGTGAAGTAGCTGAAAGACATCCGCAAAGACCATCGTTGGGCGTCGTATTCTACCTGGCTGTTATTTTAGTATCTGACCGAGAATAGCCGGGATGGTCGATTCGAAATACTCACCGATCGATTGTGGAGACTACGACTATCTCGAGATCGCCTGCATGTATCGTTATGATGTCGAAGTCTTGGCAAACGGCAAACGAATTTGTGGCACTGCGGTGAATCTGGAAGTCATCGACGGAGAAGAGTTTTTGCTAGTCGATGTTGCTGATGCCCCCGCAAACAAAATTCGTGTAGATCATATCGGACGAATGACCGTAAATTCATGGCCCTGCAGATTCGTGTCGCAGCTCTTCAGCGCTTAGACCCATACACTCTCCAGCCTAGCGGCGAGCAACTGACCAAGCGCTGGTCAGATACCCGCTCCTATTCGCGCCTACTAACGCGCGTGGGAGAAGACCTTGTCGCCACCAGTCGTCGAGGTTGACGAGTAGGAAGCGGATGCTACGTAGAAAGTCGTTGCGCCATTGTTTGAAGCTCGCGGTTGATCAGCTCTGAGGCTCGCTACACCAGCCGGCTTCGTTTGATCGCGTATCTGTTGCTCAATAGGCAAGCCACCGCTTTGCGCCCAAAAAATGGTATCTCGTGCAGGAGAGCAACCTCGGATCCACCAACGCTACCGCCACCACCAGGAGCTTGTTCGACGAATGCGGATCCAGCGCCGGAATCGCAGCCCACAATTGCGAGAAATGCGACTACGGCAAGACAGTGTGTTGAATTTGATGACCACGTTGGAATGTCAGGGCCAGGTCATCGGCAAATCATGCTAAATCGGCACGCGGAATTCAGCGGAACGCAGCCGCATTCTCCATAATGCTATGTTTGAGAAATTACGCCAATAAAATCAACGATTTAACTTATAACTCAGCGCCAAACGATGCCTCAGGCATGCGTGGAAAGCTGCGCATGTGAGCAATCGACGAGCCTCTATGGTGATTTCCCTAAAGGCTTGCCAGCAACGCTTGTGCCTCAACTTGGCGAAGATATTCTTCGTCTGCCCGCGACCAAATTTCGAGCACGCTTTCAAGCGTCTGCCGGGTGGAGCCCACATCGCCACTCGCGATCTGACCTTTTGCTTGTGCGAGGCTCGCATAGGGTCCGCCGGAAGTACCTTGCCAGGAGCAGACCTGAAAAAGATTTAATGAGGGCAATCTCGCGCGCAACCTACCCATTATTTCTCCATCGGACGAGCATTAGTGATCTACATGGATTAACAGAAAGCCTGGAACCAAGCGGCCCCAAATCCCGGCTCGAACCAGGCGGTTATGTACAACCCAGTGCTAAAATGTCGCATGGAAGCGCCATTTACGCTAAATCGATCTTTTCTTCTTGTGAACGTCAATCGCACTTCTGCAAAATAAAGTCTATTTCTTTCGCATATTTAGGGTGATTAGGGGCAAAACCGCTGGTAATATGCCCGCCCAGATAGGTTGGGCCCGTTCGACAGGTCCTGGATTGAGTCGCTAGGACAACCAGCTTTCAGCCTGGCTTCATCAGGCAATAACGATAGAACGCAAAAACTCGGTTGCCCCGATGGGGGGGCGGATCGAGCTTGCAACGCCCCACCGAATGACCATATTCGCTGTGGCGTATTTAAACAGATGGATAGAAGAGCAGATCATGACAGAGCTTAGTAAATACAGAAACATCGGCATATTCGCGCACGTTGACGCGGGAAAAACGACCACGACCGAACGCATTTTGAAACTCACCGGTAAAATTCACAAAATCGGTGAAGTACATGACGGCGCGGCCACGACAGATTTCATGGATCAGGAACAAGAGCGCGGCATTACAATTCAGTCCGCGGCCACGACCTGCATTTGGGACGAGCATCGACTCAACATCATTGACACGCCGGGACACGTGGACTTCACCATCGAAGTGTATCGTTCACTTAAAGTGCTAGACGGCGGCGTCGGTGTTTTTTGTGGTTCCGGTGGCGTTGAACCGCAATCAGAAACCAACTGGCGCTACGCGAACGAATCGAAAGTATCGCGGATCATTTTCGTCAACAAGCTGGATCGCATCGGCGCTGACTTCTATCGCGTTGTGAAACAGGTTAAGGAAGTGCTGGGTGCCAACCCACTGGTGATGACCCTGCCGATCGGAACGGAAGATGATTTCATCGGCGTCGTGGACCTCCTGACTCGCAAAGCTTGGACGTGGAGTGGTTCTGACGACCCTACCAACTATGAAGTCACCGACGTGCCGGAAGACATGTTGGAAATTGTCGAAGAGTATCGCGAGATTATGGTTGAATCAGCACTCGATCAGGATGACGATTTGATGGGGGCTTACCTCGAAGGAGAACAACCCTCCGACGAAGACCTGAAGCGCTGCATCCGCAAGGGCACTATCGCACTCGATTTTTTCCCAACCTATTGTGGTTCGGCATTCAAGAACAAGGGCGTACAAAATGTCCTGAACGCGGTTGTCGATTACTTACCTAGCCCGACAGAGGTTACGCCACAGCCGGAAATTGATTTGGAAGGCAACGCAACCGGTGGCAAAGCACTTGTCGATCCTGACTACCCGCTGCGCGCGCTGGCATTTAAGATTATGGACGATCGCTATGGCGCGTTAACATTCACACGAATCTATTCCGGACGCCTTAAGAAAGGATCAAGCGTTCTGAATACTTTCACCGGCAAGACCGAACGTATCGGTCGTATTGTTGAGATGCATGCCGACTCCCGTGAAGAACGAGAATCAGCTCAAGCCGGCGACATTGTGGCGTTGCTGGGCATGAAGAACACTCGCACGGGTCACACGCTGTGCGATCCGGATAAGCCAGCAACCTTGGAACCGATGGTTTTCCCTGATCCTGTGATCTCGATCGCGATCTCGCCAAAAGATAAGGCGGGTATGGAGAAAATGGGCGTCGCGCTGAACAAGATGATTCAGGAAGATCCGTCATTCCGAGTGGAAACCGACGAAGATTCTGGTGAAACAATCATCAAAGGTATGGGCGAGCTTCATTTGGACATCAAAGTCGACATCCTGAAACGGACACATGGCGTTGAAGTGCAAATGGGCAAACCGCAGGTTGCATATCGCGAGACGATCACGAAACTGGTTGAAGATACCTACACCCACAAGAAGCAAACGGGTGGTTCTGGACAATACGGCAAGATCGACTACATCGTCGAACCAGGCGAAACGAACAGCGGTTACATTTTCGAATCCAAGGTCACTGGTGGCAACGTTCCGCGCGAGTACTGGTCGGCAATCGATAAGGCTTTTCGCATTAGCATGGAAGCAGGCACACTTGCCGGCTTTCCGCTGTTAGACGTAAAAGTTACGCTTCTCGACGGCGCGTATCATGCGGTCGACTCGTCTGCCATGGCATTTGAACTCGCGGCTAAATCTGCTTATCGGCAGACCATTCCGAAAGCGGGTCCGCAGCTATTGGAGCCGATCATGAAAGTCGACGTATATACACCGGAAGATCACGTTGGTGACGTCATTGGTGACTTGAATCGTCGACGCGGCATGATTAAGTCGCAAGAACCAGGCCCGACAGGCGTTCGTGTTAAATCGGATGCACCGCTATCAGAAATGTTCGGTTACATTGGTCACCTACGTACGATGACATCAGGTCGTGGACAGTTCTCGATGGAGTTCTCGCACTACGCGCCATGCCCGGCAAACGTTGCCGATGTTGTTGTCAAAGAGACGTTAGAACGCAAAGCGGCCAAGTAGTCTCAGGACTAGAATAATTTGATCGTGTCAATCCGGGTAGTAATACCCGGATTGACACATCGAATTTCTTATTTGAGTTTCGAGATCGAAACTCTCTTTCGGGAGTCTGCAAATGGGACGTTGGCGCCCGCCTACCCCGGCATCATCACCGTATATTACCCCCGCGGGATTCGCCGCACTTCAAGAAGAGTTAGACGGAATCTGGCTGCGGCGTAGGGACGTTGTGAAAGCACTATCTGCTGCGGCGGCCGAAGGTGATCGGTCAGAAAACGCCGAGTACATCTATAGGAAAAAAGAACTGGGCGGCCTGGATCGACGTATTCGTTTTCTGCAAAAACGAATCCCATCACTGAATGTCGTAAAAGAATCGCCCGCCGGTGATGCCGTCTATTTTGGTGCCTATGTGACGATCTGCGATGACGCCGGTAACACGCATACCTATCGCATTGTCGGCCCGGATGAAACGGACGCCAAAACTGCGGCCATCAGCATCGATTCGCCAGTAGCTAAAGCGTTGTTAAAAAAGCGTGTTGACGATGATGTGCAGGTGAGGATAGGGGATAAAACATCGACCGTCTCCATCGTGTCAATTCGTTACGCAGTAAGTGAGTAGCATTTCTCGCAGCGTGTTGAGAAATGACGACTTGACCTTAGGAGCGGCATCCTGCCGCGATTAGATGATGACTCTCTGTGCCTCATCTGGCCCCAATCGCGACTGGAAGCCGCTCCTGCGCCTTTTCGATTGTTTAGCACGGGTTGATAGTTCAGAAACGCAGACTTCGAACGCGCTTTACAACAAAACCGACACACCAATATTGCTACTCACAATAAGCGGGTAAGCGATACAGGTCGCCCGCAACGACCAGGTAGAAAATGCGTTTGATGCAGTTCGTTGACATCCAACCGACGACACACGGTCGGTTGGATGTCCGCCAATGTCTTTGAATCTACGCCAGTTCGCGATCGAATAAGTTCAGCAGGCGACTCCAGGCCCTTTCAGCCTGCGCTTCATGATGAACGGCCGAATCCGGTGGGCACCAACCATGCTGAGTACCCTCGTAGACTTCGATTTCGGCATTGATGCCGTTCGCATCAAAAGCTTCGCGAAGTAGACCTTTCTCTTCCGGGTTCCGCTCGTCATCGTTTTCCGCAATAGCGATCAGAAATCCCGCTTTCATCTTGTCTGCCAGTAGATGTGGACTGTCGTCTGCATCTGTCGCCAAACCACCACCGTGGAATGAGCCTCCGGCACCAATGCGATTCGGAATCGCAGCAGCCAGGCGCATCGTGTACGAACCTGTCATGCAGTAACCCGTCGTTCCAATTTTTCGACTCGTGTCGACCGCGGTTTGTCGATCGAGATATTCAACGAACGCGCGACCATCGGAAACGCAAGTCTCTGGCGACAGAGTCTGCGCATGCGGCATGAGCAAATCGCGAATACCCGGATCGCGAAATGTCTTGCCTTCGGGCACTACGGCACCACGTGCCGTTCGATAGTATGGGTTGACGACCAGCACTGAATAACCTGACTCGGCGAGTCGTTTGCCCATGGCGCGAAACGCAGGCCGGATACTGACGATATCAGGCCAAATAATAACGGCCGCATGGGCGCCACTCGCTGGATGCACGAAATAGCAATCTGCCTCACCATCCGGCGTTGGCACCATGACGTCTTGCTCAACGACGTCCAATGCATTTGCGACAGGCGGTAGCAGCATGGCGAACGCCCCTGCCACACCGAACTTATTGAATTGGCGACGCGTTACAGCGCTGCGGCGAAGATACGCTTCAGCGTCTTTTGCGGTTAATTCATCACACATACTTATTCCCCTGAAAATTCAGCTGTCGATCACATTACTATAACTCGTTTGCGAGAGGTCCATCTGTCACCTGTTTTGGCAATGAAAGCAGTGAGATGCCCAATGTTAGACGCCTCGCGATGCGGCAGTAACAGTATATGCGTGACGGTCATCGTCACTCCCTAATACCCATCAGTGCGATTTGTCGCGCTATAATATCTACGGAGCCCGGATCCGCGTAATTAACTGTGCGCTCCTACGATACAATGCACGCCTGCAAGCGGCATACAAAGGCTCGATCGGTCCATGAAAAACAACGATGCACCCGGCCGCTTCGGCGCGAATATTTCCTGGCTTACGTTTGGTCTCAGTGGCGGGGTACTCATCCTGTTCATTCTGGCCGCATTAATTGACCTTGGCGCGTTATCCGGTCTGGTCAATACCATGTACGGCTGGTCGACGAAATACTTCGGCGCCTATTGGCAGGTCTTTGTATTAGCAAATCTTGTAATGGCCTTGTACGTTGCGCTTGGAAAGTGCGGCGGTGCGTATCTTGGCAATGCTGTTGTAACGGAGATGAGCACATTCAAATGGTTCAGCATCATCTTGTGTACCTTGCTCGCGGGTGGCGGCGTATTCTTCGCGGCTGCCGAGCCCATGGCGCATTTTGTTTCTCCGCCACCACTGTTTGACGTTGCAACAGCCAGCAAAGAAGCTGTGTACCCAGCGTTGGCCCAAAGCTACTTACACTGGGGATTTCTGGGTTGGGCCCTGTACGGAGGCTGCACAACAATTGTTTATATGCACCTGCACTATGACAAGGGTTTGCCGCTAAAACCGCGAACACTTCTGTACCCCGTCTTCGGCGATCGAGCCATCAACACCTGGATTGGAAGCGTCGCTGATGCCGCGTGCGTAATGGCGGTGGTCGCCGGCACAGTAGGCCCTATCGGTTTTCTTGGACTTCAAGCCAGCTACGGTCTGGCAGAACTCTTCGGCATAGCAGATACCCTTACGACACAGTTTCTAGTTATTCTTTTCCTGATCGGCGTTTATACAATCTCCACCGTTTCCGGGATTCATAAAGGCATTCAGTTACTCAGCACGTTCAATGTAGTCCTCGCGTTTTTGTTAATCGCCTATATGCTTTTGTTCGGCCCTACGGCATTCATTATTGATGGTTATATCCAATCAATGGGATTCAACCTATCTAATCTGATTCCCATGGCGACATACCGCGGCGACGCAGCCTGGCTTGACAGTTGGACCGTGTTCTTTTGGGGTTGGTTTGTCGGCTACGGACCGTTAATGGCGATGTTTGTAGCCCGCATATCAAGAGGGCGAAAAATTCGGGAGCTCATTCTCGGTGTTTCAATTGTTGCGCCCTTAGTGACGGCATTCTGGATTACGATTGTTGGCGGCACTGGTTTATCGTTGGAACTATCAAACCCCGGATTAATTTCCGGTCCGTTCGAAGGCTTTAATATGCCGGCCGCCCTGTTTGCAATTACGCAG
>JABIUH010000066.1 GCA_018701055.1 Woeseia sp.
TAACGGCCACGATATTCGCGGCATCTTCGTAGTTGGCCATCACGCGATTAAGCCAATATTTGAAAAGATCTTTACCCCTTTCAAAGATGATGGAGCGGATACGGTAACCGTCGAAAATGCGGGCGGGACTGATATCCTGGTATTTGACGCCACTGGCATCCCAAGCTTTGAATGGATTCACGATCCACAAAACTATTTTACGCACCAGTTGCATACAGACCTCGACGTGCCAGCTCTGGTCAATTCCGAATCCGCCAAGCGTAACGCAGCGATTATTGCGACAGTAGTTTATGAAACTGCAATGCTGGACGAGCTGTTGCCTCGAAAAACAAACTGATGGGGCGCGCCATGATTATCACTCGCTGCAGGGCCGCCGTACTCTCGATAGTTATTCTGGCGGCTGGTGCCGCTACTGCCGAGTCCGAACTCGGCACAACCACACTGGTGCTCAAAAATGCATCACTGATTGACGGGCACGGTGGGCCGCTGGCCGAAAGCTCAACTGTCGAATTGGCTGGCCGAAAAATCGCCAGGGTCTATAGCGGCGATTATCAACCAGAGACGAACGAAAGTGACGGCGTTCGGGTTATTGATCTGCATGGCGCGTACCTGATGCCAGGTCTTTGGAATAATCACTCGCATCTCGCAGATTTACTGCCCGACCCGAAAGGCATTCTGGAGAACGAAAGTTCTATCCGTGCAACCATTCGCGCGGGGCGGAATACGATGGATGCACTGCGCGGAGGATTCACGTCATTGCGAGTCGTGGGCGAGAGTGACTATATCGACGTAGCCTGGCGAGACGCTTTTGACGCCGGCGTGTTTGTCGGTCCACGCATATACGCATCAGGGCCGCCGATAGCAGCGGTGGGCGGGCATGGCACAGAAATGAATGGGCCGAAGGTCGAGGAGGCGTCGACTGCAAACGAGATTCGTGATGCCGTTCTTGAGCACGTACGCAATGGTGTGGATTTGGTCAAAATCATGGTCGACGAACTCAGCGATGAGCAGATCAAGATGGCCATCGAAACGGCACACGAGAATGGTATCAAGATCGTTGGGCATGCTGCCGAGCCGGGTGCGGGAATCGCTGTCGCGCATGGTATTGATGGCATCGAACACGGCTACGGTCTGACGGATGCAACGATTGAAATGATGGCCGCCAGGGGGACGTTCTATGACCCCACGGTTGTATGCAATCTGAGCGCGGACTACATCGACTTTCGCGAGCAGCACGTTGACGCTGCCGGTTATCCTGCCAGCGCTGCGGCCCGACAGGGCCGTGTACTGGTCGCGTATGCTGATGAGCGTGCGCCGGAATTTGCAGCTCGGCAACGTCGCATTCTCAACAAGTCGCTGGCGGCGGGCGTAGCGGTTATCAGCGGTAGCGATTCGAATCCGATCGACGAGATCGGAATACTGGAAATTGAACAACTTGTTCATTCCGGTGCGAGCGAAATGCAGGCTCTGCTTGCGGCAACCAGAAATTCTGCCGCCATGATGGGCGTACTTGATGAGGTCGGAACGATCGAGGCCGGTAAGGTCGCGGACATGATCGTCCTTGAGAAAAACCCGTTGGAGAACATTTCGAATTTACGTTCGGTATCGATGGTCCTCCGTAATGGACTGCCGGTTGAATAGGAAACCAGCGAAGGTCGAGCGGACTTCTGGAACCTGTATTTCTTGAGTGATAAATAGTTGGGGCAACGAAATGCGAACTAACCTGATGTTGATTATGGTGCTACTGGCCCTGGCCGCCTGTAACGGAGAGGATCCGATGGTGGATGCAGCGGCACCGGCTACCCATCTGGGTGGCTGTATTTTGTTGTCCCCCTCTGCAGATGTGCCGGCTGATGTCTATGTTCGTGGCGAGTTGGGCGCGACCTCAGCAATTCCACCGTTCACGAAGGAATTGCAGGTGTATGGACTGAGACTGGCAGCCAGAGACGAAATATCCGATGAGTTCATGGAGCTTGTTGCCCAGGCGATCACCGAGGTTTTTCCACAAGATCCGGAACTCGACCTGGCCATGCAACGAACCGTCCTCGAAAACCATTACCGCTATCGTGCATTGATTCCGGTGCCATTGGGCGACGACTTCAGCTTTATGGAAGAGAATGAAGAGCAGTGGGCCGAGCTCGAAAGCAATAACTCGATTTGCGACATCATCATGCAGGCGACTCCGAATGGTCAGGTCATGGAGGTTGTTGAGCATATTTTGCATTACGTGACGGACATTGGATTGCATCACGCTTATCCGGATGTCTGGGGCATTTCCGATAACTCACTCCTGGCCACGGCGATGCAGAAGGCGGTCGACGAGGGTTATTACGATGTGTCGGGCTATGACGATATTGGAGATCCTGTCATCCGCTTCCGCGTTGAAATTCAAGAATTCGCTTATTGGTTTATTTCAACTGCCTGGAATCTTCAAGCGCCATATGGACCGACGCATGAACAGGAGTGGACCATTCGGAATCAGCAGGAGTTACAAGAGAAGTTGCCGGAGCTCTATGCGGCTTATGAGCAAACAGCGGCGAGGGTGATGGTGGCACCAAGTGCTGAAACGCTGATGCAAATCGGCCCGACGCGTGCGGAAGAAGCCACTCAATGATGAGAATTGAATGCCTCGGCAACTCAATCTGCCAGTTTGTGCGCCATTCCGGCGAGCTATATACTCGCCGACAGCACTCTGCCCCGAGACGACCCCAGCGGTTGATCATCTATGTCTAAAGCTTCCAACGACAATGCGATACCGCGAAAAACGGTTACTTCGACCGTAGTGGAGATTTTGCGCGAGAAAATCATTTCGCACGAAATCAAGGGTGGACAGCCACTAAGGCAAGACGCGCTCGCCAATCTGTTGAACGTCAGTCGCATTCCCATTCGCGAGGCGTTGTTGCAACTCGAGGCAGAGGGTCTGGTTAGATTTGCCCCACATAAGGGAGCTGTAGCAACCGAAGTGTCAGCCGGCGAGGTTGACGAGCTGTTCGAGCTGCGGGTGCTGCTTGAATGCGACGTCCTGCGCCGCGCCTTGAAAACGATTAGCGACGAAGAACTGGATAAATCTGAGGCGATATTGGCGGAGTTTGACGAGTTGTTGCTACCCGATGCCGATATGCATGCCTGGGGTGCGTTGAACTGGAAGTTTCATAAGAGCCTGTACCTGCCGTCCGATCGCAAGAGAACGATCGGCATCCTCGGTCAGCTGCACACCAATAGTGACCGGTATCTGCGACTGCAAATTCAGCTTACTGCTGACTATTCGCGGGCCGAGCAGGAACACCATGACCTGCTGGGACTCTGCCGGCAGCGCGACAGCCGGGCTGCGATTAAGTGTCTGAAAGATCACATTCTGACGACCAAAAACGAACTCATCCGAGTCATTCAGTCCCTGCAATAGTGACCTGATCCTGCCGCTTTAACGTTTCCCGATGCGTTGGCGCCGAGACCTTATCGGCCCAAAAAAAACCGCTACTCCTGTTGTCACAAATTGTATATTATATGCAATTACGTCAATTTGAGAGCGCAGCTATGAGTAAACGACATTGGAAGATCGTATCCCTGTGGGCTGCTATTGCTTTCGCGTTTCCCACACTCGGTTTAACGGCCGGTAGTAGCTACGATGATCTCGTGCAGCTGTTTAACGAATTTCGCGAGTTTCAGGAAGCTGAAATTGTCAACGGTATTCCCGACTACACGCCGGCAGCGGTTGAGAAACAGTTTCTAGGCTTGAAAGAACGTCAATCCAGACTTGCCGCGATCGATTCGGCGGGTTGGCCGGTCTGGCAACAGGTGGATTACCACCTGGTCCGTGCCGAGATGAATGCGCTCGAGTTTCATCACAAGGTTCATAAACCCTGGGCGAGAGACCCGGGGTTTTACTCGATGATGGGTGGAGATGCCGGTGCGACAATCCAGTCGCGAGCATTCTTCGAGCCGATATTTGCACTGTTCGAAGCGGGAGAAGACGGTGCAGCAACGCAGTTGTCGTTGGACGAGGACCAACGCAGCGCCCTGCAGGCCACATTGCAGGCCATTCCAGATCTCTATGCGCAAGCAAAAACAAACCTGACTGAGCCAGCGGCTGATTTCGCCGAGTTCGCGATCAGGAATTTTGAGCGTGAGCGGTCATTGTACGAAGACTTCGCGGTCATATTGGGCGTTTCCTATCCGGATCTCGCTCGCGACTCAAGGTATGCGGCCGTCGCGCTTGAGGATTATCGAGAGTGGTTGGCGGAGCAGCAAAGCACGATGGCGGAGTATGCCGGTCTCGGCAAAGACAACTACGACTGGTGGATGCATAACGTGCAGTTATCGCCATGGGGTTGGGAAGAAAGCAATCAGATCATTCAGACGGAATACAGTCGCGTCATTACGTTCCTGAAAATGGAGGAGCAAAGAAACCGCAACTTGCCACCATTGGAAGTGACCATGTCTCGCAAAGACTGGGATGAGAGCCTGCGCGTCGCGCTACATCATGTTGTCGACTACATGCGCGACAACGAAATCATGACGATGCCCGATTGGGTAGATCCCAGCGATTACTACAGCATGGACATGGAAGGATTTGAGGAGCCGGTCTACGAGAAGCCGAGCGAGGATTTCCTGCCTGAAAACACAAGCATTGATACGAAAGTGCGCCAGCGTGAGATTTTACCCGGTGAAACGCACGAATACATCGGTCATATGCTCGACTACCAGCGCCAGGAACGGCTGACACAAAGCCCTATTCGGAGCGCGGAAAGGCGTTTCAACATGGGCTCGATGCGTCTCGAAGGTTGGGCGGTCGCCCTGGAAGAGCTGATGATGCAGGCAGGCGTTCTTGATGACCGCCCCCGCAAAGGCCGGGAGATGGAATACCTGATGAATGCCTCTCACATGAGCCTCGCTATTCCGGATATGGAAATGCATGCGAACCACATAAACCTGACCGAGGGGAGACAACTCTGCGCGGAGATAATGCCGCGTGGCTGGTCGCAGGAAGACGAGGGCATGGTGTGGTTTGAAATGCAGTCCAACCTGCGTAACCCGGGTGGGTTTCACAGCAATGTTCTCACCGGCAAAGCGTATTTTATGAAGCTCTTCCGGGAGCGCGCACAGGCCATGGGCGACGACTTTGTTATCAGGGGTTTTGTCGATGAGTTCCTGGCTTCCGGAACTATTCCGATGTCGTTAATTCGCTGGGAAACCACGGGCGACAGCAGTGACGTGATTCTGGTAGCGGAACCACTATAGGAGAGCGGCAGTGACAAATTATTTTCAGCTATTGGTATTACTGGCGCTGGTATCTGGCGCGACAGCCAATGCAGAGGTGCCTGTCATCGCCTACACGAAATTCGTAGAAGACGGTGGCGAAGTATGGCTCATCAACGAAGACGGAACTGGCAATCGGCGCGTCAGCCTCGGCGCCGAGGCAACGTGGTCTCCTGATGGCAAGCGCCTGGCGGTGACGCTGATGCGGGACGATAACGTCGATATCTATACGATGAACATCGACGGTGGCGATGTCACGCGCCTTACCACGGACCCGGCTGAAGAGCACAGTCCGACATGGTCGCCCGATGGGTCGATGATCGCATTCAACTCCGACCGTAGCGGCAGCGATCAAATCTGGCGGAGCAATGTTGAACCAGGAAACTGGGGTTACAACCTGACGCAATTGACTCAGGACACTGCACACAATCGCGTGAATAATTTCATCTGCTGGTCTCCTGACGGGCGCTGGATCGCATTTGAAGCAGATCGGGATCGCGACGATCCGGAAATCTACCTCGCCAATGCCGTTGACGGCAGTAATCAACAGCGACTCACGTTTACGCGGGCATTGGATGAGGTTCCAAGCTGGTCACCCGACAGCCAGCAAATCCTGTTCTCGTCTGACATGCACGATGAACCGCAGTCAGGTACTTATGACATCTACATCATAAATTCAGATGGGTCGGATTTGCGGCGCCTGACGGACACGCCGGGTATGGCGTCGTACCCGTGGATGTCCAACGACGGCAGCAAGATCGTGTACTCGTACCAGGAAGGCAGGGAAGGCGCGCCAGAGGTCTGGATAATGAACGCGGACGGTTCCGATCCTCGAGTGCTGGTTGAAGATGGCAGCATTCCCCGCTACGCGCCAAACTAGGGTGGCTACCGTGCCGGTTTGCAGCAGCATGCGTGTGGTGGTCGTTAGTTTATTGTTGGCGCTCTCCTCCAGCGTCGTTGCTGCGGAGTCCAACGACTACGATCAACTTGTGTCCTTGTTCCAGGAATTTCGGGAAATGACGGGCGCCGGTGGTAGTGAATTCGAACTGTTACCGGTCGTGGACCCTGAAAAAATTGCAGCTGAAAAGAACGCGCTTCAAGGATTCCAGGCGCGACTTCGTGCGATCGATCCGGCGAGTTGGCCGGTTCCACGCCAGGTGGACTATCACCTCGTTCGTGCAGAACTTAACGGACTGGAGTTTAAACACCGCGTAACCCGACCGTGGTTCCGAGACCCCGGAACCTATAGCGATATTGTCCTGTTCATGGGCGAGTTCATCTCATTGCCGGTGGCCGAGGAGGACTTGCCACAAATTCGCGCCGCGCTCGAAGCAATTCCCGCTATTTTTTCGCAAGCGATGATCAATTTGCAGGAAACCAGTGACATTCCTGGCGACCTGACCGTATTGGCAATACGTGATCTGAGTAATGCCAATGCAATGTTTGATTTGATCGCAACAAGTTTCTCGGAGCATAACCCGTCACTGCTTGGTGTTGTTGACCAGGCGATAGTCGCCAATAACGCACTACTCGTTTGGCTTAAGGAACACCAGTCCAGCATGACTGCGCAAGCCGGCGTCGGTCGGGAGGAGTACGACTGGCTGCTGAAGAACGTGTATCTGTTTCCGTACTCATGGGACGAGCTTCGCACGCTCGTCGAGCTGGAAGATAATCGGGTCATTGTCTTTCAACGACTGGAAGAAAATCGCAACCGCGCCGTCGAGCGAATCAGCCCCGTGCAATCGCAGGCCGAGTACAAGCAAAGCGTGCAGGAAGCCATCGACGATTTGATGAGTTTCCTGCGTGAGCAGAATCTTTTTTCTGTCCCCGACTATCTTACGCCGGATGATTACTTCGGCTCCTGGCATGGTTTTGATAATCCGTGGCCAGATCATCACGACTACTTTTTCAATTTTTCACATCGCGAGCCGCGCATGGAAGAAGCGCACGAAATGGTCGGGCATCATTTCGACCAGCTGCGTGGCCAAAACAATACTCACCCGATCCGAAAAGGGTGGCGGCCCTACAAAATATCGACTGCCAGAACGGAGGGATTCGCGTTCGCACTGGAGGAGTTGCTGATGCACGCTGGCTATCTGGACAGCCGATCGCCAAGATCTCGCGAGATCGCGTACGAGCAAGCAGCATTTCGAACAGTTCGCGCGATATCGGACATTTACATGCACGACAACCAGTGGACGCTGAGTGATGCGATGGAATACTGCGTCGCCAATGCACCGCATGGTGAGTTGCTCAATAACAGCCCACATCTTTGGTTCGAAATGGCGACCACGCTACGTGGCGTTGGCCATCACATGCTTATGGTCGTCGGCAAAGTCCAGTTCATGAAACTGATGCGTGACTATTCGCAACAGCAGGGCGAGGAGTTCGTTGTCAATGAGTTCATGGATGAGTTCTTTGAGTCCGGTCTCATACCCATGTCGCTTATTCGTTGGGAATTGACCGGCCTCGATGATGAAGTCTCAAAACTCTGGTAGTCGATAGGCAAAGGAATAATTGATGGGCAACAAATTTCAGATCGATCGAAGGCAGCTCGTCAAACTGGGCTTCTCTGCTGGCGTACTTGCTTCATTGCCGTACGCTGGCATCTCACTGGCCGATGATGAGTCTGATGAGCTGCTGCAATTCGTGAGCGACTCCGATTCCCCGATCGAAAACTCGCAAACTGGAACGCTAAGTCAGAGAGAATTTCAGACGCTGTTTACCTTATGCGAGTACGTCAACGACGTCTGGCAGTTTGATGCAAATCTTACTCAATACGGCAAATTACTACGCGCGGATCTGGAGCTAAAGACGACGAGACGGCCCAGTTACTTAGTCGAGTATAGGAATGCTCTTGAGTTGATCGAACTAGTCGCTCGCAATACAGACTCCGTTGAACAAGCCTGGCCAACGTTGCTTTTTTCTGACGTCGCTGCTGCGAATTTCGGCGCCACAAGACTGGGGCGTGCCAGGCGCTTTGTATTTTCAGAAATCATCGCTCACCAGATTCCTATTTCGGGTGCGTTCAGGAGTTTTGGGCTGGTGAACTACCGAGGCTTTTTCGGCGGCCCGTATGCTTCTCCGGTTAGCTACAGACGTGGGGCCATCTAGATGAAATCAATCATCATTATTGGCTCCGGTGTGGCGGGCACTGTTTTGGCGAGGCAACTCCTGGCGTCCGGCGATGTTGAAGTAACCATGTTTGAAGTCGGACCGGAATTCACACCGGCTGATCGTCGCATCTGGCTCGATCATATGCTCGGTAGTGACGATATTTATGCGCCGTTCATCGACGACCCCCGCACAGAAAATGAAAACTTCGGTTTGCGTCGTTCGAGACTGTTAATGAAGGGCGGTACGACCAATCACTGGGGCGGCCTGACGCCGCGTTTCAAGCCAGAAGATTTCGAACTCAATTCCCGTACCGGCTTCGGCGCTGACTGGCCCTTCGGCTATGACGAACTGGCACCTTACTACGCCAAGGCAGAGGTTTTACTGGGTATAACCGGTGATTCCGACAATGACGATCCACCGCGATACGGTGCCAAGTTTCCATTTCCGCATACGGATTTTACCCAGGGCGATAAGGTTGTCATCGATGCCCTTGAGAGTCTGGACATTTCATATGGGCACATGTCGATTGCACGGAACGGCACTCGATGTATTACGACAGGCACCTGCGACTATTGTCCGGTGAATGCACGGTATACGGCGGTCTACGATCTTCAGCAGTTGCAGGTCGAGTACAGTGATCTTCTGACCCTCAAAACGGAATCGCCGGTCACCAAAATATTGATGGACGGCAAAACGCGTACCCGTGGAATCGAATTCATGGATCTCAACACCGGCATCGGGCACTCAGCCGACGCCGACGCGGTTTTCGTTTGTGGGGGCACGATCGAGTCGTGCAAACTGCTGCTTGCCTCGGCGGATAAAGACTGGCCCGATGGTATTGGCAACGACTCAGGCCACGTCGGCCGGCATCTGATTGGGCATCCGGTGATGTTCGCGGCAGGTATTCGGCCGGGAAATCCGGATGGAATCGGTGAGGAGCTTGGATTTGATTCCTTGATCAGTCGACACTTCGATACACCGGCCTATCAACACAAAGGCAAAATGTGGTTTTCCGGCGGTGTTAGTGCGAACGCTTCAATCGAAGAGCAGGTTATTAGCAACGTATCGCGAACTGCGATGAATGCAGCGTTTAGCTCCGGGTTGCGCATGTCTATGGGCGGTGAAATGGAACAGTTCGAACATCCGGATAATCGGGTGAGCCTGGGTAAGGAAAGAACAAGCCAGGGGCTCTTGACTACGAATATTCAGGTTGGTGTTCATGACGTCAATCTTCAAACGCGCCAGGAGCACGTCGATACATTCGTCAGGATACTGAAAACGGCAGGTTGTAGAGATGCGAGTATTGAAACAGGCGCTCTGAATCCTGATGGCGCACATGCATCAGCTACTTGCCGCATGAGCAGGTCCGACACGGACGGAGTTGTCGATCCGAATCTGCAGGTTCACGGTACTGACAATCTTTACGTTTGTTCCAACGCGGTTTTTCCAAGTATTGCGGCCGCTAATCCGACATTAACTGTATCGGCGCTTGCGGTCAGACTCGCCACCCACTTCGCTGCAGCAGACTGAATGAAACGTACAGCCGCAATCCTGCTCCTGATGGCCACAGGGCAAGCTTCGTTTGCAGACGAGGCGTGTCCTGAACTGGCCAACAACACGCTGTTTGATCGGGTCGTCCGGTCTGCCGTTGCTTTGAGTTGCAATACTGACGGTTATTGGCAGGCGCGTTACGAAGATTTACTGGCGTTCGTCTATGTTCCGCGCGGCGAATTTGCAATGGGCTCCAATGACGGACTCGCCATCGAGCAGCCGGTCCATAGCGTCGAGTTGGACGGTTACTGGATCGCCAAGTACCCGGTCACAGTCGGGCAGTTTCGTCGCTTTGTCGAGGCTACCGACTATCTGACTGACGCGGAACGCGGCTGGGGTGCGTGGCAGTGGACCGGGCAGCGAGCTGACGAACCCGATGCCGACGACGATGCCTGGACGTTGCTGATGGATGGCCGCTGGAACAACATCTACTTTGAACAGGGTGATGATCACCCAGTGGGTTCGCTCAGTTGGAACGATGCCAATGCCTACGCAGGCTGGTTGTCCGAGAAACTCGGTGTGCCGTTTGTGTTGCCGACCGAAGCGCAATGGGAGAAGGCTGCGCGAAGTGCAAATGGCCGACGTTTTCCCTGGGGCGACGATGCGCCTGACGGCCGGCTGGCGAACTACGCCGATCAAAACTTTGCCGGAAAGTATGGCGACCATGCACGCCGGCCGGACGCGTCTATCGATGATGGCTACGTGGAAACTTCTCCGGTCGATGCGTATCCGCAAGGGCGCTCCGAGTATGGCGTTTTCGATCTGGCCGGAAACCTTGGTGAGTGGGTCTATGACCTATTTGCTCCGGACTATTATCAGATGTCACCGCGGCGCAACCCGACCGGCCCGAAAGTGCCGGAAGGCGTCCCGGAGCAACAACTCGGTCGGATCAATCGCGGCGGATCATGGGTGGATTGGGCCGGTGTGTCGTCCGATGGTACGGTCGAACCCGACGGCGGGCACAGCATCAGGTCAGCAGCAAGAACTGCCGACGAACAGAATTCCGCCGATGATCACATGGGGTTTCGGCTGGCTATAGACGGCCTGCGTAAGGCGGAGGTTAAACCAGCCGATCCCTATATGCCCGATCTGACAGGCACCAGGATCATTACTCGGCATGCTGCAGCCAATGTCTACATGCTGGAGGCGACCGGCGACGTGGCTGGCAATATCGCGGTCCTGATCGGCCCGGACGGGATCTTGGTGGTTGACGATCAGTTTGCAGAATTGACACCCGATATCGAAGCCGCTCTGGGCGAGCTGACGGACGGGGAACTGCGTTTTATTCTCAATACGCACCACCACGAAGACCACAGTGATGGCAATGCGCGTTTGTCAGCCGGCAGAAATGCGTTGGTCATCGCCCACGACAACGCACGACCGAGAATGCTGGATCGTGGCCCGGGCAACTGGCCCGTAGTTACTTTTGCGTCGGCCATGACACTGCATTTCAACAACGAAACCGTGCGCTTTCTGTCGATGCCGGGCGGCCATACGGATAACGATGCTGTGGTGTTCTTCGAGAAGGCAAATGTCGTACATCTCGGTGATTTGATGAACTCGGGAACGTCGAGTTTTCCCACTGCTGACATTGATGCCGGCGGCAACGCAATTCAGATACACGAGAATGTCGTAGCGCTGCTGCCAATGATCGACGAGAGTGCCGTCATCATCCCGGGTCACGGTCCGATAAGTGACAAAGCGGAACTGCGCGTTTTGCGACAAATGCTTGACTCAACGATTGAGCTTGTGCGGGACAAGAAGCAGCGCGGCATTAGCCTGCAGCAGATCCTCGATGAGGGTGCGCCGGTCGAGTATGCGGACTGGGGATACGGATACATGCCCGCTGAAGGCTGGCTGGAAATGATTTACCGAAGTCTGGAGTAAAGGAAGACCTGATGGATATTGAAGAATTCACACTTGAGCGGATTCAATCGCTGTACGAAAACACGGTTGAACTGAACTTGTCGGACAGCGGTGTCCACCCGATGAGTTTGAACGACCTGTTGAATGATGACGAGCTCAAAGCGGTGCAGTCGCTGGAGCTCGGCTACGGTTGGACTAACGGCGAAGTGACACTGCGGGAAACCATTGCGGCCCTGTACCGAGATCTCGGTCCCGATGATGTCATTGTGACAAACGGTTAAGCCGAGGCGAACTTTCTGATGGTGATGTCACTGTTGGACAAGGGCGACGAAATCGTTGTGCTAACACCGAATTACCTGCAGATTTATGGTTGGGCGCGTGCGCTGGGTGTCGTCGTCAAAGTCGTTGAACATGACGGCGACAATGATTGGCAGCCGGACCTGGACGCATTGGATGCGGCGGTAACGCCTGCTACGAAGCTGATTACAATTTGCCACCCGAACAACCCGACTGGCGCAGTTCTCAATGGTGAGTCCATGCGTCGGGTAGTCGAGATTGCCGCCCGGCACGGCGCTTACCTGCATGCCGATGAGGTGTACAAGGGCTCCGAGCTGGACGGACCGGAGTGCGAGAGTTTTCGCGACTTGTATGACAATGCCATCGTGACTAATGGGCTGTCCAAAGCCATGGCCTTGCCGGGGCTGCGCATTGGTTGGTTGGCAGGTCGTGCCGATGACATATATACGGCTTGGCAGCGCAAGGACTATACGTCAATAACGACGTCTGCTATCAGCGAGTACGTGGCAGAGCGTGTATTGAAACCGGAATTGCGCAGCAAGATCTTGCAGCGCAGCAAGACAATACTGAACGAAAACCTGGCCCTGCTTGCGGATTGGATCGAGGCGAATTCAGACCACGTGTCACTGATTCCGCCAAAAGCGGGGGGAATGGCCTTTGTGCGTTACCATTTCGAGGCAAACTCGACCGAGCTCGTGCATCGTTTACGCGATGAAAAGCGCGTCTTGCTGTTGCCGGGCGATGTATACGGAATGGATGGGTTTTTTCGCGTCGGAATTGGATCTCCAAGAAGTCATCTGGAGCCCGGACTCGAACGAATCTCGGATTACATCCGCGCCAACTACTGACCGTGGAACCACTGAACTGAGGGCGTAGTATGAATCGATTGATAAGGCAGAGTTTACCAGTCGCGATTGCGTTGCCATTGCTGGCTTGTTCGCCGCCACAAGATGACGCATCGCATGCAACCTCATTCGACATAGTCTTTATTCGCTATGCGGCTGATGGCGGTGATCTGTTTTTGCTGGATTTGAATGACAATGCCGTCAGGCAACTGTCAGACACCGCTGCAAGTGAAGAATTTCCTGTCTGGTCGCCTGATGGAACGCGAATCGCCTTCTTGTCCGTTCAGGACGAAAGAATTACCGTCCAGATCATGGATGTGGCCAGTGAAGAAGTGACATCGTCGATCGCGGACATCACGGAGCCTGTTGCGTGGTCAGGGGACTCGGCTCGGCTGGTGACGACCAAAGATGTCGGCGATTCACGTGGTCTTTGGACGCATTCGCTTGCCGACGGATCGCAGTCGCCAGTGGGGACAGGTGCCTCACGAGATGCTTATGCGACCTGGTCACCGGCAGAAGACCGGCTTGCATTCGAATCCACGCGAGACGGCAATCCCGAAATATACGCCGCCGGTGTTGATGGTAGTAACGTCGTCCGTCTGACCGATAATGAGGTGCTGGATGAGTGGCCGCAGTGGTCAAATAGTGGTGAGTTCATCGCATACGCCTCTGGCGTAGAGGGAGACAAGGATCTCTGGGTAATGCGCGCAGACGGATCAGAGAAAAGGCAGCTAACGCAAGATGCGCTATTCGGTGACGCTTATCCAAGCTGGTCGCCGGATGACAAGAGCCTGTTAATTACCGTGCAAACAAGTGACACGACGACGATGTTGGTATTGGTCGATGCGACAAACGGCGAATACAGGGAACTCGTGCAAGGAGCGGCAGCCAGTTGGCGTGCGGCACGATAGGACGACAATCCAATGAGCGAAAAAATGAGTATGCGAATTTCTTTCTATTTGGTATCGGCGTGTGGATTGCTGCTATGCGGCACGGTGGGCGCGTCGACGGCAAGAACTGACTGGTCGATTGCCTGCAGCATTCGCTCCGACAAATTCGACTACGTGCTGCCCGATGCGCTGCGCGAAAACGATATCGACATGTGGATCGTTATCGATAAAGGTCGCGGCACGGAGCCGCTGGCGAATGATTTCGGTGATGCAAGCAGCAACGGTAACGGCATTTTCGTGTTTACAGACCGAGGCGGAGACCGTATCGAGCGCGCGAGCTTCGGTCGGGGCGTCGACGAGGTCAAAGATTGTGAGGTGTTTGATCACTACGGTGATCCGTCGAAACTCGGCGAGTTTGTGAGGGAAAGGGCGCCTGAGGCTATCGCCGTCAATTTTACAAGCGATGACGAACTGTTTCCGATGGAGGGACGACACCTTTCTGATGGAATCTCGCATACAGATTTTGTGAACCTACAGATGGCACTGGGAGAGCCTTTCTCGTCGCGTTTGGTGTCCGCGGAGCGTGTTATCGCCCACTGGCGTGGACGCCGGGTTGCGCTCGAACTGATTGAATTTTCGAAGATCGCTGAAATCACTCGGGAACTGCTGGATCGTGCACTTTCAAATGAGGTCATTACGCCGGGGAAAACGACCCTCGGAGATGTTATGTGGTGGCTTGAGGAACAGAGAAAGCAGCGTGGTCTGGAATCGGGTTGGGATCCGACGGTTTATCTCAGCCCACCGGACGGTAACGAGATCGCAAACACGCATCGTGTCATTCAGCGAGGCGACGTTATCCAAATCGACTACGGGCTCGGTCGCAATAATTTCTTTACCGATATGAAGCGCTTTGCCTATGTATTGCAAGACGACGAGCAGGATCTGCCGGATTGGGTTCTCGAAGGGTTCCAGAATTCACGCAAGGTGCGCAAGATGATTCGCGAAAATGTGACCTCCGGCGGACCTGGTCGCCCGAAGCTCGAATTATTGAAACAACGTGTTGGTGAGATGGGCTTCGTCTATACCGAAGACGAACAACCGTCAGATGTGTCTGGCGTGGAAGTGAATATCGGCATGCATGCGGCTGGCAATCTTGGCCACGATGCCGGCGGTGCATTGTTTCAGATATATCCGACACGCACAGACTATGACGTACAGCCGTACAGCATTATTTCTCTTGAGTTCATTGTGTTCACACCAACGCGAGAATGGCGAGGCAACAAGTTGCCCGTGAATATTGAGGAGAACGTGCTCGTAACGCCGCACGGTGTAGAGTGGTTGCATGTGCCTCAGCAACGGCCGCGAATCATTCGCTGACGGGGGAATTCATCATGAGTACGAGTCTCCGAATGTTACTACTGGCCGGCGGACTGCTGTCTTTACCGGTGAGTGCAACGGCCGACGAAGTCGCTGTCGACCATGGGGAGTATCAGCGCAGCATCCTGCCAATGCGCCAGCGTGTACAGGTCATGGAAGATTGGTGGAAGCGCAAGGAGCAAGTGGTGTTGCCGCAGATCATGCGCGAGCAATCGGTAGACATGTGGATTGTACGCAACGACGAAGCCGACAAGTACTACAACAACGAAGGCCCGGTCTACACGTCGTTATTGCCGGCAAATTACGAAGGCATGACAACACCGAGCCAATACGCCTCGCCCGGTAGTCAGCAGGTCCCCCGATTCATGTTGTTTCACGATAACGGCAGCAACGTCGACTACATTGAACCGAGCAGCTACAAACATATTAGTGAGATGGTGGCCGACCTCGAACCGTCGCGAATCGCAATCGGCGAACACAACAATGCGGCAATGCTGGAGGCGCTTGGCGAGAAATTCAGTATGCGAACTGTTGACAGCTGGACGCTGGGCGTCCGCTGGCTGGAGACGATGGTGCCGGAGCAGGTGACGGCTTATCGCGACGTTCAGGGGGTTGCTAACGAACTGATTGCCGAAGGTTTTTCCAACGCTGCGATTATTCCCGGCGTAACGACCACAGATGATCTCAACTGGTGGTTTCGACAGCGCATGCTGGATCTTGATATCGAGTATGAGAACCACCCCAGTATCCGTGTGCAACGTCGTCCTGCATACATCGACAAATTTCCGGACGACGCAGCCGAATTCGTGAACGGTCGTGTTGGCAACGGCAGCAATGTCACGATACAGCGGGGCGACATCATCAGCATAGATTCGGATGTGTTCATGCTCGGCATGGTGACAGACTCGCACCAGCACGTTTATGTCCTCGATGCAGGCGAGCAGGACATACCGGACGAATTACAGTCGGCGCTCGAGACTGTCAACGAAGTGCAGGACCAGTACGCGAAAGAGTTCGTTATTGGCAGAACGGGCCGGGAAATTGTTGCCTCGTCCGACGATATCAAAAGACCCGCGCGAGTCGTAGAATCAGAGCTGGCATTCCATCCACCGCCAATGTTCCTGCGACGCTACTTGCTGGGTGGATACATGTTTTCCCACAAGACCTACGTCGCCGGAATGACATCCGGGCCGGGTTATTACCCGACGTCCATTGTCAGCAACGACCACAAATTGTATGCGAATACGCTGTACGCTTTCGAACCTCACACGTGGGTAGCGGTAAGAGGATGGGGAGATCACGGCGTTGAACTGGGTATGGGCCAGATCGTCGTGGTCGACGATGCCGGCCTGCAGTACCTAAACCGCTCCCAGAAATCCAAGTGGCACGTCGTACGATGAGAAGTTGCAGTGAATGTCTCACGCGACTTTGATCCCACAAATCGTCGGCGATTGGTGGACGATTGCGACCAGTCCCGATATTGGCGATTACGGGTCTGCCCATCAGCAGCCGATGGATTTCGGCCTATGGCGGGCACGTGATGGTCGCTGGCAATTGGGCGCCTGTATTCGTCGCACCGCTTGCGGCGGCGAAGGTCGTCTGTTGTGGCGCTGGGAGAGTGAATCGCTGCTCCACGAGGACTGGCCATCCGCCGGCTTGTTGCTGGAGTCAGATGTGAACTCCGGCGAAACGCTGGGAGGCCTGCAGGCTCCGTATGTCATAGCCGCCGACGGTCAATATCAAATGTTTTACGGTGATTGGGTGAGTATCTGCAGGGCGAGCAGTCTGGATGGCAAGCAATTTTCAAGGCATTTGCAAGCGGATGGGAAAAGCGCGCTGTTCAATGAGGGTCAGTCGGCGAACACGCGGGATCCGATGGTGTTCGTCCACGGTGGTAGTTACTTCGCGTATTACACGGGCGTCGTCCACGGCGTTGGCGCGATATACTGCCGGACATCGCGGAATCTGCATGATTGGAGTCCGGCGACGATCGTTTCACGAGGCGGGGCTGGTGGATGTGGTGCCTCAGATGCCGAGTGCGCGTTCGTCACTCAGGCGCCGGGTTGTGACAGTTTTTACCTGTTTCGCTGGCATAGTGATGGCAATACCAGTGTCTATTGCTCGGATGACCTTTATGATTTCGGAATTGATCATGACGATAAGAAAATCGCGTCGTTGCCGGTAGAAGTAGCGCGCATTATCGAGTCTGAGGACGGGATGTTTATAAGCTCGCTGATGGAAGACTACACTGGCATACGCCTTGCCAGGTTTGAATGGCAAGCCGGGTAGTCTCGGCAGGAGATACTTAAGTTGTCTATCGAAAAACCGAGCTTCACACCCGTTCGAAGCGTTCGAACGATCGATTCGCACACGGAAGGTAACCCGACCCGAGTCATCGTCGATGGTGTGCCCGTTCCGCCGGGGGAGACACTTCTCGATAAGCAAAAATGGCTGGTTGAGAACGACGACACTTTGCGTCGTATGCTGTGTTTTGAGCCTCGTGGCGGAGGATTGATGTGCAGCGTGTTCCTGATGCCGCCGATTGCGGCCGATGCAGATTTCTCTGTCGTCATTATGGAGCAGGATGCCTACGTGCCGATGAGTGGGCACTGCATCATTGGTGCTGCGACGACGGTTGTTGAAGCGGCGCTGGTCGACGTTGTGTCGCCAATCACAACCGTTCGATTTGAAACACCGGCCGGGATTGTGA
>JABIUH010000065.1 GCA_018701055.1 Woeseia sp.
CGATAGTGATGGCTTGTTGCGCCAAATCGATGAGCCTCTGGAAGGAAATCCGCTGCGAGTAACTCGGGGCGATCGACTCATATCTCAAGATCTTGCCAATTCATTGATCGAGTATGAGGCCATTCTCCATCCGGATTTGGACAGGCGTGAGGTTCGCACAATTCTTGAACTTGGGCCCGGGTACGGTCGCACTGCACATGTATTTCTGACTTTGCAACCGGGTTGCCGTTACATTCTGGTCGACATCCCACCCGCACTCTACGTTGCACAACGTTACCTCACGTCAATATTTCCACAACGAAAGATATTTTCTTTCCGCGCCTTCGACGACTACGAATCTGTTCAGCAAGAAATTGAAAACGCCGATATCGTATTTTTGACTCCTAACCAATTGGAGCTGCTCCCGAACAAGTCGGTCGATCTGTTCGTTAATATTTCGTCGTTACACGAAATGCGTATGGATCAGGTTCGCTACTATTTCGGTGAAATCGAGCGACTAACCAGAAAGTACTTTTATTTTAAACAATGGAAAGAGACGACGGTTCCGTTCGAGAACGAAACGATTAAAGAAGCTGACTATCCGGTCCGCGCCGAATGGCAGTTGGTGCATCGCCAACAATGCGCGGTACAGCATAAATTTTTCGAGGCGCTATACGCTTTATGAGAAAACTATTAAATAAACTATTGATCAAATTTGGCTTGCTTATTACGAAGGCGCCCACGCTTCTCGCGGACAAAAGCCTGCCAACGTCTGATTCCTTACCGGTAGAACTAACGGAAAAAGTAAAAATTGTTGGTGCGACTGAGGCACCACAGAACGAACTGTTCGATATCTTTTCAGCCGATACCAACGTGCATAAGTGGCATCACTATTTCGATATCTATTCACGACATTTTGAGCGTTATCGCGACCGACCCATTCGCATGCTGGAAATCGGCGTGTTTCGGGGCGGTTCGTTGCGCATGTGGAAAGACTACTTTCACCCAGACTCAACAATCGTCGGCATCGACATCGATAAATCGTGCTCGGCACATGAGCTGGCAGACCAGAACGTTTTTGTGCGTATCGGCAGTCAAGCTGATCCCAATTTTCTTAGCGAAGTGACTGGCGAATTTGGGCCCTTCGATATCATTCTGGATGACGGCAGCCACAAAACACATCATCAAATAATTAGTTTTGGCGCGTTGTTCAAAAGCGCGTTAAAAGACGGCGGCTGCTACATGGTTGAAGACGTACATACCAACTATTGGATCAAGCATGTCGACAGCCCGGAAACATTCATTGACGTTTCCAAACAGATAGTCGATATGCTCCACGAACCCTACTTCGATCGTAAGGAGACCCATTTTCGGCATGCTCACGATGAGGCCGTTGCCGAAATGGAAATCAGTTACCTCTCGGCAAATTTATCCGGAATCTACTTTCACGACTCGATTGTTGTGTTTGATAAATCTTCACGGGTTCTGCCCAAGTCTGAGCTGCGCTAGCAGGATAGAAGACAGATGACTAAACCCTTGACTGTTTTGTGTGTCAACGGTGAAAGCGATCCAGCGGAAACTGGTTCATTCATTGAAATGCATAAACGTGGTGTCGACATCACGGTCATCACGTGGCCAGGCACTTTCAATCACGACGCGCTGGTCAACGCGGGCGTGCCAACGATCACCTATAAGTTGCAGGGCAAGATTAGTCGTCCTTGCATCCGCTTTATTCGTGCCGAGCTGCAGAGAAAGCCGTACGACGTTCTGCATATGCTCGATAAGCGAGCGACGATGAATGGAATCTGGGCGTCTTGGGGAATGAACGTCAAACTAGTTGCTTATCGCGGCATTGTAGGCAACCTCAGTTATTTCGATCCGCAGTCCTGGTTGTATCTTTTGAACCCACGCATTGATCGCATCATTTGCGTCTGCGAAGCCATTCGGCAATACATGCTTGGACTGGGAATGCCTGGTTTACGTCTGGATCGCAACGTGCCAGTAACCATTCATAAGGGGCACAATCCGGACTGGTATCAACCGCCATACGAAGACCTTGAGCAATTCGGCATTCCTGCCGATGCATTTGTCGTTGCGTGTACTGCTCGCGGCGTCCGCAGAAAGGGCGTGCCAATATTGCTCGAGGCGATCAACCGGCTTCCACCTAGTCTCAACATTCACTTCCTCCTGGCCGGCACCAACATGGACAATCCCGACCACCGAAAGCTGGTGGCCGAGAATACTTATGCTGACAACATTCACCTGCATGGGTTTCTCAAACGGATGCCGTGGATTTTGCCCAACTGTCATATTGCGGTATTACCTTCGTTGCGTCGTGAAGGTCTACCACGGGGAATTATCGAAGCCATGATCGGTGGCGCGGTTCCGATCGTGACCGATTCCGGTGGCAGCCCCGAATTAATAGCAGAAGGCATATCCGGATATATTGTTCCGCCGGGGGAGTCACAACCCATCACCGACAAAATTCTCGCTCTTATCAACGACCGAGATTTACATGCTCGACTCAGCCAGGGCGCACAACAGCGAATTCGGAACGACTTTAAAGTCGAAGACACGGCGATTAATACGATGGCGTTGTATCAGGAAGTGATTGCCAGTCGCTAAGGTTTTAGCCACACGGAAAACGGTGCCCTGCCTGATACGCATCAGTTAATATGCTCGGAACAAATCTGAAAATGATGCTGCAATAACAAACGGCGGCCACACTGGCCAAAGTTGCATTAGCCGTAACGGGATAAACAATGACCTTTGATTTCGAAAATCCTGCCGTTGTTCAAATTGACGGCGTAGACGGATCACCCCACCCACGCCCGATGCAGGTCGGGTCCGAAAAGGAACGTCAACGAGAAGTCGCCAAGACGGCGGGCATGCCGATGACTGAATTCGAGGGCACCAGTAATCCGTATATTGATTACGAGAGCATTGATCTACTGCTAAGCCTGCAGCATCCACGCTCACCCGGCTATGACGAAATGTGCTTCATCATTATGGGTCAGGCGAAAGAACTGCTGTTCAAGGCCACCTATTTCGAACTGTACAACGCCAGAATGAGAATTAAGGAAGACGACCTGGCTAATGCGGCAACCTTGCTGCGACGGACCAAAAAAATCGTCATCCAGATCGCGGGGTTCTGGGATGTGTTGGCGACGATTTCGACAGGTGGATTCAATCAGTTTCGGGACTATCTGGATGTGGCCTCCGGCCAGCAGTCATTCATGTATCGCCATGTTGAATTCATTTTGGGCAATAAATCCGAAACTATGTGTTCTGTGCATGAAAATGTGCCGCATGTTTATCCGGCGATTAAGGACAATCTTGAATCGCCCAGCCTTTACGACGAGGTGCTCAGGATGCTCGCACGACGCGGACATAATATTTCGGCTGAGTGCCTGGATAGAGACTGGTCAGAGTCCTATACACCTCACTCTAGCGTCGAAAATGCCTGGCTTGATATCTACAAGAACCCAGGGCCGAATAACGACTTGTACATGCTGGGCGAACAATTAACGGAGGTCGCCGACGTCATGTCCCAATATCGTTGGCGTCACCTCGTAACGGTCGAAAGAATCCTCGGATTCAAACCCGGAACAGGTGGCTCTTCAGGCGTAGGCTGGCTGCGCAAAGTTGTCGACCATCGATTCTTTCCCGAATTGTGGTCCATTCGAAGTGAATTATAGGCACCCTATGAATTCAAAAAGCAGACTGATCGCTGGGCTCGTAATTGGAATAACCCTGTCCGCGTGCGGAGAGACACCCGCGCCAGATGTTGCAACAGCACAGGATGATCCGGAGCAGAAACAACCCAATATCCTGTTTATCGTTGCAGATGACCTCGGCTATACCGACCTTGGCGTGTACGGCAGTGAAATCGAGACGCCAAACCTGGATAAGCTGGCCACCGACGGCGTGATGTTCAAGAATTTTTATGCTGCCCCGACCTGCTCACCTACGCGCGCAATGTTGCTCTCTGGCGTAGACAATCATCCTGCCGGCATGGGCAGCATGTATCGAGAAATTTCGCCAAATCAAGTCGGGCAACGCGGCTACGAAGAGCACTTGCACTCGAGAGTCGCGACGATTGCAGAAGTTCTTGGCGATGCCGGTTACCACACCTACATGACCGGCAAATGGC
>JABIUH010000223.1 GCA_018701055.1 Woeseia sp.
CCCGCCATGAGCAGAGACCAATGAAGGGCCACTCGCTCCGGTGGCTCCAAAGACGGGAGTAATCGCACGGCCCTGTCGCGTAATGGGACCATCTCGGGAGCGACCGTAATCCAAGCTCTCGACAGAATGCCTACCGTCTTGTGGCAAGACAGCCCCCTTTTCGTTCCACCTGCGATCTGATCGTCTAGCAATCGAAACAACTCGGCTCGAGCCTCGGCCACCTCGGCTCCAGCGGCGATTTGTGCTGCGGCTGCATCGAGCCATTCGATGTCAACGCGCCGATCAAAGACTATGCTGCGCTTCTGGATCACGACGCCGCTCCATGTATCTTGACGAACGGAACGATGACTTCCTCCATCGCTATTCCTCCGTGCCCAATGATCTGTTGCCCTACCGGAACGAAAGCACCCCGACCAGGCGCTAAGAGCACCCGCCAATCATCCGGCAGCCCGATCTGTGGCCACTGAATTGTTCCGGGAAACTCCTCAGCAGTATTAGCTCTTGTCAGCTCGTCACGAAAAACGTGGGCACGCTCGCCACGCTCATCTGCCGTCACGCCAACGTTCGGCTTGCCGATTCCTTGCGCGTGAACATTGCCATGATCCGCGGTAATAATAATCTCAAAGCCATCACTGAGCAGTGTATCGACAAGCTTCGCCATAGCTCCGCCACTTGCCCAGTCACGTACTACAGCATGAAGACCTCCACTACCTGTTTTTGCACCATGCATCGATTGGTCAACTTTTCCGACTACTACTCCAAGTAGGCGCATCTTGGGACGTTCCGATTCCTCAAGGACATCACGGAGAAAAGCATCATCAGACTGATTCTTGCCCTCACGGACGTAGCCGATCTCGGCCCTTTTTGCGCCATGATTCTCCCAGAAACGAATCCAATGCGCCGACTCCTTCGAAGTATGCGCGATGCTTTCCGCAAAAAACATCGGCTCGGCGCCAGCAAAGATAGCTTGACGTGACACGCTAGTCAGCGTCGGGACCCAGGCAAAGCTGCCGTCCTCTTCGATTTTGATCTTGTCGCCTAGCTGATCGATCAGCGCATCTCGGAGCACAACCCATTGATCGAGGGCCAATCCATCGACGACAATCAACGCATGCTTCGTTAGCACATTTGCAGCCGTTTGTGCCAAGTGCTGCGGGATGTGATGCACCATCGCTGGACGCAGAAATGGCGACAGGTTATGCAATGACGCATAGTTGCGATGCATCCATGCTGCAAACCGCTCTTCTATGTCTTCATGAAGAGCATCACATTGCGAACTGGGCACACCGGTCTTGGCATCACCCGCCGCCGATCGATTGGTAGTACTCGTCTTGATTTGCCACCACTGCGAACGCTTCGAGGTTCTTGATCGCGAAACGATCTCTAATCTGCTTTAAGACGCCCTCGGTTGAGCTACCGCTCGCTACATCACTACGTCTTGCTTTTGCCTTTTTGACGGCGACGAATCCATCCAGGGCTTCTCGACGTCCACCATGTTGGAAGACATTCCGATGCCCCAATCACGACCGCTTACTACGCCGCCGAGCACCTTCGCCATGACCTGGTGGCCGAAACAAATTCCCACATATTTCTTTTTTGCCCTGACAAGCTTAAGCACGAATTCCTCGAGCCTGTCGACCCACGCGAGACCATCATTCACACCATGCTTGCTGCCAGTGGTTATATATGCATCGCAATCGTCGACTGACTTCGGCAGCTCGCCGTCCACCGCACGGTATGTTACGAACTCCAGGTGCGATGCCGCGTCGCCCAGCAGGCGCTCGAACATCGCCGGATAATTGCCAAACTCTGGCTGTAGTTCGTCGGCGACATCGTCGCACTGGAGGATTCCGATTTTCATGGTCGGAATTTTACTTGAGCTGCCCGCGGACCGCACTCGCAAATATCTGGCTGTATTGCTCCGCGCTGAATAAGATGGGATTTCCTCCCGCCGACGGGTCCCTGGCTGCCATTTCACCTACCTTGACAGCGTCCGTATCGTCAATATCAATAGCGGACAGAGCATGTGGAATCCCTATCTGCTCGCGAATCTCCAGCACCCAGGCAAGAAACCCGTCATACCCTGTCTCTTGAATATCCAGGAAGCGAGAAAGTCGGCCAATCTGGTCCTCTATGACCGGCCTATTTGCCTCGAGTATGTAGGGCATCAGAATCGCATTAAGCAGGCCGTGATGAGCATCGTAAAGCGCACCCAGAGGGTGTGCGAGAGCATGCATCCCCCCAAGACCTTTTTGAAAAGCCGTCGCGCCCATGCTCGCTGCGACCAGCATCTGCGTGCGGGCTTCGAGGTCGCTACCATCCGCAACCGCGCGGGGAAGAAATTGTTTAACTCGCCGCGCCCCTTCCATCGAAATCGCCTCGGCCATCGGGTGAAAGAACGGTGCGCAGTATGCCTCCAGATTATGCGACAGCGCATCCATGCCAGTGGCAGCGGTAAGATGTGGCGGCAATCCTGTAGTTAGCTGCGGATCGAGAATTACGACGGCGGGCAGCATCTTTGGGTGAAAAATGATTTTCTTTACTCGTCGTTTCTCGTCGACGATCACTGATGCCCGGCCGACTTCCGAACCGGTTCCTGCAGTTGTCGGTATTGCGATGACGGGAGCAATGCCCGCCTCGTCTGCCCGAGTCCAGTTATCCCCGTCGTCCTCGAAATCCCATAATGGGCGGCTCTGTCCTGCCATCAATGCAACAGCTTTGGCGGCGTCGAGAGCAGAACCGCCGCCGAAGGCGATCACACCATCGTGATTACCCTCCCTGAAAGCAGCGACGCCATTCGTCACATTGCTGCCCGTTGGGTTGCCCTGCACATCGGAGAAAAGTCCGCATTGGAGTCCGGCGTCGCGACAATTCGCCACAGCGACGTCCACCATAGGCAGCGCAGCGAGGCCGGGGTCGGTGATTAGTAATGGCGATCTCATGCCAATGGACGCGCAAATCTCGGCCAACTCCTGGCTGCGCCCGCTGCCGACCCGGATATTGGTCGGATAATTCCAGTTCGCTTCCAATTCAATCATTGCGTAGCTCTTATCATTGCGACTAATCCGGGCTAGATAATTTCGAAGTAACGAGCGAGTTCCCAGTCAGTGATGTGCTTGCGAAATTCACGCTCCTCCCATTCACGTGTCGCCGCATAGTGATCCACAAATTCGCTGCCGAATATTTCTCTGGCGGCTTTTGAATCGCGCAATGCAGCAGCAGCCGCAGCCAGGGTCTGTGGCAGCGCCAGGTGCTGTGGATGTTTCTGATCGTATGCATTACCAACGACCATTTCATCCGGCTCCAACTCGTTCTCAATGCCGTACAAGCCGGCGCCAAGTGCTGCCGCCAATGCGATATACGGATTGGCATCGGCGGATCCCAAACGGTGCTCGACGCGCTGCGATTTCTCACTGCCAGGAATCACTCGCAATGCAGTGGTGCGATTCTCACATCCCCAGGTTGCGTCCGTCGGCGCCCAGAATCCGGGAACGAGGCGCGAATAAGCGTTGGTTGTTTGCGCCAACATGACCAGCATCTCCGGCATGAGTTTTTGCTGCCCAGCTACAAAATGCCGCTGCAGTTTGCTCATATTCATCGGCTGCTCTGAATCGTAAAAAGCGGATGTCGAATTCTTCTTGTGACGTAGTGAAATATGTATGTGACCCGACTGGCCCGGAAAGTCGTTTGACCACTTGGCCATGAATGTTGCCATCATGTTGTTTCGCTGCGCCCAGACTTTCGTAAACGTCTTGAATAAGGCTGCTTTGTCAGCCGCATTTCGTGCATTGTCCACCGTCAGTGCGGCCTCCAGCACACCAGGGCCCGTTTCCGTGTGCAGACTTTCAATAGGAAAATCCATCTGCTCGCAAAGCTCGAGCAGGTCATGGTACAGGCCGGCATGCACGGAATTGCGCAGCATCGAGTAACCGAAGAAACCCGGCGTGATTGGCTCCAGGTCGCGATAATTTTTGGCCCGCACTGAGTCTGGTGTTTCGTTAAATACGAAAAACTCGTACTCGAACGCAGCATACGCATCAAAGCCGAGGCCATCCGCCCTGTCGATAACGCGACTCAATAGATTACGCGGACACACACTGGCCGCGGCACCTTCGAATTCGCACAGGAACAAGAGCATGTCGTCTTCGAAAGGAATGTCGCGGCAACTGCCGGGCAATATTCTGACCGGCGCATCGGGATAACCGGTATGCCACCCGGTGTAATTGACGCCTGGGTTCTCGTAAAGTTGATCTTGTGAATCCCACCCCAGTACGACGTCACAAAAGGCAAAGCCACCGTCGAGCGCCGCGTAGAATTTGTCCTTGCTCATGTACTTGCCACGCATGATCCCGTCGTTGTCGAACAATCCCACCTTGACATGGCTCAGGTTGCGCGCATCGACTATCTGCCGTGCATCAGCCGCCGTTTCGACTTCTCTTGGGGTCATCATGGTTTCAGTACCTTTTTTTAATCATTCGCCCAGAATAGATCAGAGCTTCCCTAGCTCAGCCTCTGCTCTCGCGATGGCTTCGAATTCCTCTTCCGGTGCTTTGGCCACGAGATGGTGACGGCTATAAATTCCGAAATAGGCCACCATTACGGCGTAGAAAACTGCCGACCACATTGCGGCCTCGAGACTCACCAGAAAAGTGCTCGCCAGGGCGACAAGAGAAAGTATCAAAGCAATCCCGGTAGTCAGCACGCCCCCTGGGGTGCGATAAGGTCGCTCGAGCTCGGGCGCCTTAACTCTGAGAATGATATGGGACAGCATCATCATGGCGTAGGAAATAGTCGCTCCAAACACGGCTATCGTGATCATCAAATCACCCTCTCCGGTCAGGGACAGGAGAAAGCCCAGGACGCCCGGGACAATAAGCGCCATGGTCGGTACTTTTCGCCCTCCCGTGAGAGACAACCACCTGGGAAGGTAACCGGCGCGTGAAAGTGCAAATAGCTGGCGCGAATAGGCGAAGATAATCGAGAAAAAACTCGCGATGAGACCCGCAAGGCCGACAACATTGACGAAAGTTGCCATCAGCGAGCTCTCACCGTATGCAAACTGCAACGCCCCGACCAGCGGAGCGGCATGGTCCTTCATAAGAT
This sequence comes from Woeseia sp., assembly GCA_018701055.1. Lineage (GTDB taxonomy): Bacteria > Pseudomonadota > Gammaproteobacteria > Steroidobacterales > Woeseiaceae > SZUA-117. The sequence goes on from JABIUH010000223.1 coordinate 5,104, forward strand.
TCGCGCTTGAGCCGCCAGGTGCAAGGAATAACACGAGGCCACCGAATACCAACAGAATTATCATTGCGGTTATTATTCCGCGTGGCATATCCCGTGCCGGATCCCTGGTTTCTTCCGCCGCCAGAGGCACGCCCTCAATTGCCAGGAAAAACCACATGCCGAATGGAATGGCCGCCCAAATCCCAACGTAGCCAAAGGGAAGAAACGGACTGGCGCCAGCGGCCTGTTCATTCACCGCTATATCCGTAAGGTTTGCCCAATCGAAGTGAGGAATCATGCCGACGACAAAAACAAGCAATGCTGCTGCTGCGATGGCCGTTATAACCAGCATTATCTTTAGCGCTTCCCCGGCACCCAGCAAATGGATGCCAATAAAGACCACGTAAAATGCTGCGTAGACCAGCGGCCCGTCGAGCCCCGTCAATTCACCGACATAACCGCCGATGAAAATCGCGATCGCGGCCGGAGCTATTGCGTATTCAAGCAAGATTGCGGTCCCGGTCAGGAACCCGCCCAACGGGCCCATTGCGCGGCGAGCGAAACCGTAGCCACCACCCGCGGTGGGAATGGCTGCAGATAGTTCGGCTACGCCAAATACCATGAACGTGTACATGACCGCCATCAAAACGGTAGCAATCAACAGGCCGCCAAAACCACCTTGTTCGAGACCGAAATTCCAGCCCGCAAAATCGCCCGAAATTACGTAAGAAACACCCAGGCCAGCAAGCAGTATCCAGCCTGCAACGCCACGTTTAAGTTGGCGCTTGTCCAGATAATCGGAATCGACTTTCTCATAATCAACGGAACCAACATGAACCACATTGGCCGATTTGGCGGTCTTTTCTACCATAAGTGTTCCCGAGCTATTGTCGCTACCCCACATTGTAGCGTGGGAATCCGCTGATTCGATCATAAGCTCATTTAACGCGGGCGAATACCGCAAATCCGGAACTGCAGCTTCGACAAAGGCGATTGCATCTCGAGATTTGTAACGAGGTGCAATCTCAGCAGAAGTCGACTACTGTAATGTCCGGTGATTAACTGATCCCCAGGTGAGAATGCGTGTGAAGGTACCCGTTATTGATTTTCAGGGCTACGATGAAGGGCAATCTGGCTCACCAGCATCTTTAAGCAACGAGGTCGAACTCGCGTTGTCACAAATCGGTTTTATGTCGGTCACTAACCTGGGTATCGACAAACAGATGCTGGATCGCGTCTTTGCAGCGAGCCGAGCGTTTTTCTCCAGCGACGCAAGCAGCAAGCTGGCCTGCGCTTACCAGTCAGCCAGCGAAAATTTTGGCTATCAGGGCGTATGCGAGGAACACCTGGATCCGACGAAGCCTGCCGATCTCAAAGAAACCTTTACGATGCGCAATGTATTGAATGGTACTGACAAATTAACTTCTGTGAAATCAGAAATGTCGGCATCTTCATTTAGGCAACTGCCCTGCTCCATTCTGCGAACGCACTTTCCCTAAGATTCCGATAATGCTCCGCACGTACTAAGTGTCTACCCAGGTTGAATAGATTACTTACCGCAGCATGGGCCCCCAGAAATCGCTGAGCCTGACCTACTGACTTGAACTTCCTCATCCCTCGCTCCCTTACTCTGGTCGCCTCATGGGATTGCTCTGCTCGATTATTCTCGTACTGCTCAGTGCTGTGGATCGTAGCGGGAATCAGCTCACGATGTGCCACTCCATAACTACGCAGTTTGTCGGTAATGATCTTTCTGGGCTCGCCGCCATGGCTTCGCAATAACCTTTTGAAGAAACGTTTCGCTGCTGCGCCATCACGTTTGGCCTGTAGGTAAACATCAACCACTTCTCCGTCCTGATCAACAGCCCGCCATAGATAATACTGCTTACCGTTGATCTTAATGAAAACTTCATCGATGTAGAACGTGTCGCCAAAGCCTCGGTGTTTTCCTTTTAGTCTCCGGGCGTATAGGGCACCAAACTTGATACACCAGAGACGAATCGCTTCTCGGCTGACAGTGATTCCTCGTTCGGCAAGTAGATCTTCGATGTCTCTGTGGCTGAGATTGAAGCGATAGTAGAGCCAGACGGCGTAAGAAATAATTTCTGGTGGGAAGCGATGGCGTTTATATGTATTCATTGGCCGATACTACCAATTTCAGCGAGTTAAGTTGTCAGTACCGTTTATAGTGAATCAGTGATCATCTCAATTTGGTCTACGCTTACCGTCGCGCCGGTACTGGCTGTAACCGTTAGGCGGGTGTTAAACACAGGCATCGAACCAGCTATCGGTGCCGTTGCCTGAATAACGTAAGGTTGCCACGACGTTGTTAGTACTGCATCGACTGACGTGCTCGCGAGAGGGTTAGTCCACATCTTCTGGTCCCGAAAGTCGACCATAAGCCTCGCTGTCTCGCCGTTGATCTCGGCCTTTAACCAAACGGTCACGGTGACCACATCCCCATCAAAGGCTGGATTGGGTTGGTGAATCTCTGCGTTATCGCTGAGTTGCACGTAGTAATCTCCATCGGCAGCTCCTGATGCTTCCTGGACGCGCTGAACTCCTAGTCCATCAGCATAACGCCAACCGAACCCGCCAAAAGGAGCGACGTCTTCGAAGCTGCCATTCGCTACATCTCCATCGATGCCGAAACCACTCATCACATCATTATCGTTGGCAGACCAACCCAGCACCTGCGCGACATGCTTTACGAGGACAGCCGCCATGCCAGCGTGGTCGTATTCACATCCGTGCCATTGTTCAAATACCCAGGGAAACACCGCGGCCGAGATATTAGGGTCACCATAGTTTGCAACAACATCGGAAGTATAGTTTGCAGGCTCATCGTAATCCCAACCGTAACCATTAAACAAAACGATATGAGCATCCGGGTGTGCGATACGAAGCGTATTTAAAAGATCCTCATATCTGGTGCGAATCTGTTGCTCTCTCTGTCCTACATTATTCGCTCCCAAATTAACGACCACGAGATCGGCAGGAAAAAATGTGAAGTCATAGAGCGAAGAAGCATCCCAGTAGTCGATCCGGTCGTGACGGTTGCGGGCACCGTTAATGGTTTCTCCGCTTGTAGAGATGTTGTGGTAGGCAGCGCCAAGCATACGCGACGTAATTCCCGCGAAAGTGAAATGACTACCAGAATATTCCCAGGCTGAGTTGTTATGTTCATGCCCAAGAGAGTCGCCAGCCAGGTTCGAATCGCCGTAAAAAACGATCCTCCTTGATGGTTCAGGGACATTTGCTACCAAGCCTTTTAAGTCAGGACTGTTTATCGTAAAACCATGAAACGTGGTGTTGCTACCCTGGTAGGTCTCTTTGACAAGCTCGACCGTATGCTGTCCATTGATCAGATCCGTAGCGAGTATCAGATCGTTTATTCCCGGTGAAACAGAAACCCGGACCGACCCGAAATGATCGTCATCTATAATGACCCGAAACCACTCTGTCGAGGTACCTGGGTCGATATGCGCAATAATCCCCGTCCCATTAAAGGTCGCTATGATGGACGCGCCCTGCCACCCGACCCATGGTGCCAAAGGATTAGTAAAGTCCCAACGACCGGTGTAACGAATATTGACGTCAGATGAAGGAATGGCCATCTGATCCTGGGTTGGGGTTGGGGGTGATTGACGGCCAGACTCCGATCCGCCGGAGTCACCCGAGCAGCCTACCAACAGCATCATGAAGGCTAGCCACACTAATCTTATGGTTAAAAATGACATTTAAACATTCCAAATAACTTTTATAGATCGTCTACCAGTCAACCTAATCCCTTATAGCTATCTGTCCGTCGTCAAACAAATGGAACAGACGTAGCGATTATCTAATGGAGAGTTTTGTTCCTCATTTTCAGTTTACGCGGCGTATCGCTGATAGTGCAACCGACGCTTCGCGATGGTCCTTTTCTTGATCCTTTTTCGTTTTGCCAAAATAGCTTGCCCACGCCCGAAGTAAACATCGGCTGGCGTTACATTGCTTAAGCTCTCATGGTATCGCTGGTGATTATAGTGATCGAC
>JABIUH010000331.1 GCA_018701055.1 Woeseia sp.
AGAATGTTCGTCTCATCGTCGTTACTCACAGATACGACTGTATCAGCGTTCTAAATATTTGTTTCTTCAAATATTACTGTGTCGAGGGCATCGCCGTGGGTTACATGGGTATCATGTAACGTTGGTACGATCCGACGTGCCCGATCGTTATCGTGCTCAATGATTCGGCCGGTGACGTTCTCCATTTCCTCGACATAGCGTGCCAAGTTAAGACCGATATTACCGCCACCGATAATGGTGATGCGTCGAGATGCCTCTTGGCGTTCCTCGTGGCCAAACGTCGCGAGCGCTCGTGCGACGTGTTGAGTATCTGCGACGAAGTATACCTCGTCACCCGCGAACATTTGATCCGCAGAATGCGGCACGAACGCGTCTTCGCCGCGTACGATGCCAACGATACTAATGTTGAGGTCGGGAAATAATCCGGTTAATTGACGCAGTGTCGTGTTGATAACCGGGCAATCCTTGCCACAACGCACGCCAATAACACGCACACGGTCGTCGGCGAGCGGGATCATGTCAAAGGCGCCGGGTACCGCTAATCGCCGGCTAATGGCGCGAGCAACTTCAAGTTCCGGCGAAATGATCACGTCGATCGGCATGTGATCACGACTGAACAAATCGGCCCACATAGGCTCAAGATAGCTTTGTTGGCGAATACGGGCGATTTTGGTCGGCACGTTGAAAATCGAATGCGCGATCTGGCAAGCGACCATGTTCACTTCGTCCGCAAAGGTCACTGCGATGATCATGTCAGCGTCCGAAACGCCGGCACTCTCAAGCACATCCGGGTGAGAAGCGTGTCCGACGATCGCTTGCACATCAAGGGATTCGTTCACTTTCCCGATTAAGTCCGGCGATTGATCGATGACCGTGACGTCATTGCCCTCGGCAGAAAGATAACGGGCAATACTGAACCCCACCTGTCCTGCGCCGCAAATGACGACCTTCATGTGTTTCCCAACTGCTTGGACATGAAACTACTTCCCTTCCGCCGTTCCATGAACGCCTAGGAGTTTAAGCTTGCGATGGAGTGCTGCTCGATCCATGCCAACGAACTCCGACGTTCGGCTGATATTTCCATCGAAACGCCTGAGGTGAAAGGTCAGATAATCTTTCTCGAATTCTTCCCTTGCCAGACGAAGGGGCAAGTTCATGACCTTCATCGTACGGCCGGTCGAGCTCTGCTCTTTTGCTTCTTGACCAATCGCATCGGAAATATCACTTCCCGTCGCGGCTTCCCCATTTGCGACTGGAGCGATTAGGAGGACGCGCTCTATTACGTTCACCAGCTCCCAAATATTTCCAGGCCAGTCATGGGCTTGCAGAGCCGCGAGCGCATCCTCTGTTAAATCTCGAGCTCGGCGGCCTTTCGAGCTGGCCGAGCGTTCCATAATGCGCGTGGCAAGCTCCGGAATATCCTCACGCCGCTCCGACAAAGACGGCACCTGAATGGGGACAACGTTCAATCGATAATATAAATCTTCCCGGAATCGGCCGGAGTCTATCTCTTCTTTTAACTCCTTATTCGTCGTCGCGATAATCCGTGTGTCGACATTGACTGAATTATTACCGCCAATTCGGCTGAATTCCGGATTGTGTAAAATTCGAACGATCCGCCCTTGTGTTTCAAGCGGCATATCCGCGACTTCGTCCAGAACTAAAGTGCCACGATGAGCTTTCTCCAATACGCCGATCCGGCGCGGCGATGTCGTGGATGCCTCGGTGCCGAACAAATCAGCTTCCAGATTAGAGTCTTTGAGTCCGGCACAATTCAAAACGATGAAATTACCGTCGCTGCGCAGCGAATTTAGATGGATCAGCCGCGCGAGGACACTCTTCCCCGCTCCGGGAGGCCCACTGATTAAAATTCGACTATCAGTCTGAGCGACCTTCACGATTTTTTGTCGTGTTTGATTGGCGGCATTCGAACGTCCGCCGAACTCGATGATATCGCCCCCGGTTAATTCCTGGAGCTCTTCGTTTTGCGACCGCAATCGCACCGTTTCCAGCGCTCGGGCGATTGTGTGTAACAACACATCGGTTTTGAACGGTTTGGAGAGAAAATCGTAAGCACCGATCTTCGTAGCGCTGACCGCCATATCAAACGTCGCATGGCCGCTAATCATAATCACTTGCTGTTCCGGGTTTTCCTTGCGGATCAGTTCAAGCATTTTGAGACCGTCATGCTCGCTACCTTGTAGCCAGACATCCAGAACGATCAAATTTGGCTGACGTTTTCGGATCGCCTCAAAGGCTTCGCTGCTGCTACCCGCTTCGCGACACTCGTAACCCTCATCCTCGAGGATACCCGCGATCAGGTGACGAATATCAGCTTCGTCGTCAACTATTAGAATATCAAACGCCATGGATTTCCGTACGGCCTGCCGGTATTTCGTCGTCTGCGTTCTCGGAAGCGATCAGCCGCCTACTCAATCGCAGACGTGCAATAGCACCGCCCATATTTCCGTCCCTCAGCTCGACTCGTCCATCATGATCTTCCATGATCTTGCGTACGATGGCCAAACCCAAACCGGTTCCTGATTTGCGTGTCGTGAAATAGGGATCGGTGAGTTGTTCGCGATTTTCCTTTGGCAATCCCCTGCCGTTATCTTCGACTGTAACGGAGACATGGTCATCGTCGACGGCAAGCGAAAGTACGATTTTCCCTTTATCTACGGCCATATCTCTACTCTCAATCGATTCAACGGCGTTCTTATACAGATTGGTCAGCGCTTGGCTGAATTGACGGCCGTCGCAAACCACCTCTATAGGCACCGAAGGTATCTCATTTTCAAATTCGATATTGGGTTGAGCGTTTCGATAGAGAAAAGCGACTTGCCGTGACAAATCGCTCAAATCTTCGGACCGCATCTTAGGGGCCGGTAGACGCGCGAAGTTAGAAAATTCGTCGACCATCCGACCAATATCCTCGACATGTCTGATAATCGTATCCGTGCAGTTTATGAACACTTCGGTGTCGCTGCCGATTTCGTTAATATATTTGCGCCGCAATCGTTCCGCAGAGAGCTGAATCGGGGTCAGCGGATTCTTAATCTCGTGGGCGATACGTCTCGCGACATCTGCCCAAGCAGCCTTTCGTTGTGCTGCGAGCAACTGTGACACATCGTCGAATGTGATTACGAACCCGGTAACGTGCCCTTCGGCCCATTCCGAGCCAATGCGGACAAGTAATGTATGGGTTTCGTTGTCCCGGGTTATTCGAATTTCACCTTCAATCGATTTCCTTGAGCGGGTATTTGCGGCTTTTTCAATGAGCGGAGCTAATTCGATGACAACATCAGACATGCGTTGACCAATCACCTCATCGAGTTCGACTCCTAATAGTTCAGAAGCCGACCGATTTGGAAGATTGATAGTGCCATCTCGATCCAACCCGACAACACCTGCGGACACACCCTCAAGGACGGTCTCCGTAAATCTCCGGCGTTCATCGAGTTGCAAATTCGCTTCGAGCAACTCGCCCCGATTGCCCTCCAATTCGCTGGTCATGCGGTTGAATGCACGACTAAGCGAGCCGATCTCGTCTTCCGGTGTATCCTCGGATACACGAACCGCTAGATTTCCTGCTCTCACCTTCTCTGTCGCTGCGATTAAGCTGCTGATCGGACCGGAGAGTTGGGTTGCGAACATCAAGCCGATCCAGACGGCTGCCAATAACAATAACAAGCCAACGACGACGAAAATCAGAGCGAAATTAATTTGTATATCCGAACGATTAATCTCGAGCTGCTCGAATTCCTTCACGGCCCCTTCGGTCCGTTTCATATGACTGAGGACAATGGGGTCTACCAGCCGCCCGACATATAAATGTAACTCTCGCGGCCCGCTAAGACGAACAAGTGCACGGACACGATCATCATTCTCACTCGTCATGAGCGCAACTTCTCCGCTCCTGGCCGTATCCATGGCGCCTGGCGGCACCTTCTCGAATTCAAGTAGATATGTTAAACCGGCGCGAGCAATGATTTGTCCCGTTCCCTCGAAGACCAACGCTTCATTTAATTCACGAATCGAAGCTTGCACTTTGACGGTTTGATTGAACCGTTTGGGATTGTCTTGAAACGTCAAAACTTCACGATTTAAGTCCTTCGCCATGGCGATAGCATCGGCCTTAATATTTCGCTGATGTTCCTTGAGGTATATTTCAGCGGCGGATCTCGATTCATTCAACGC
>JABIUH010000064.1 GCA_018701055.1 Woeseia sp.
CCGCTATTTCCTGAACACTCCAAAAACTGAATTCGTGAAACCGTTGGATAGCGCGCTAAGGACTCCACACTGAATGCCAATGGCCGTTCGACCAAACCATGAATGGTGAGCCTGTGGGCGGCAGGATCAATATTCGGAATGCCACTGTGGTGACGCTCAAAGTGTAAGCGACTGGGCGTAATGATCCCGTCCAAAAACTGTAAAGGCGATCGAGATGAACCGGCACCGGTCGTGCCAGGCTGTGATCTGATCGGGCCACGGACGAGATGCGCCTCGTGTGATGACGGTGCACCGCTTTCGCTCATGCCAACGCCAGGACCGGTCATCCAGGACGCTCTCTCAACAGCACTCGCTTCGGCAGTAAGCAACGCCGCCCCGCCGAAAAAACCGGCACGCAAGAAAACCCGTCGATCCAGCAAACCGTTTCTGGCTGCAGAATGCGTGTCAAATTTGGTCATTATTTCCCCCGACTACGAATAACAAGATGCGGTTTCATGATAATACGAATTCGATTCAAATTGCCGTTCCTGCTGGCTTAAGGAATGATGTCGACTCGATTCTGCTATTCTTAGCCCACATTAAGAGTGCCGTTCAGCTAGAAAACACTTCGGAGCGAAAATGATTAAACCAATGTCACTGCTAGTCGTTATGGGTTTTCTGACTGCTTGCGACAGCAGCCCCGATGATAGCGACGTGAAACCATTTGCTAGCCGTTATGCCGCGTTGCCGTCTGAAACGACGCTCTTACAAGGCGCAACGATACTAACGGGCACCGGTGAACGCCTCGACGACGCCGATGTATTAATGCAGGACGGTAAAATTCTCGCGGTAGGCGCCAATCTCGACGTAGGCGCAGCGAACGTCGTCGATGCCAATGGTATGTGGATTACGCCTGGCGTAATTGACGTGCACTCACACCTCGGCAATTACCCATCGCCCTCGGTGAATGCACATTCTGATGGTAATGAGATATCGAGTCCGAACACTGCTGATGTTTGGGCTGAGCACAGCGTTTGGCCTCAAGACCCGGGCTTCGTCACCGCGCTTGCTGGCGGTGTGACGACTTTGCAGATATTGCCAGGCTCCGCCAATTTATTTGGCGGCCGTGGGGTTACCCTTAAGAACGTCCCCGGGCAATCGGTCATGGATATGAAATTTCCGAATGCACCACACGGGCTGAAAATGGCTTGTGGAGAAAACCCAAAACGTTTTTACGGCAGTCAGGGGCGCGCGCCCTCAACGCGCATGGGCAATGTCGCGGGATACCGTGCCGCATGGATTGCAGCCAGTGACTATCGCGACAAAATGAATGCTGCGGCAAATGGCGAGGGCGAGGCGCCGATACGGGATCTGCAACTTGAGACATTGGCAGGCGTGTTGAATGGCGAAATCCTCGTACATAACCATTGCTATAGAGCGGATGAAATGTCGGTGATGCTCGAGATTGCAAAAGAATTCGGCTACAAAGTTACCGCCTTTCATCATGGGGTCGAGGCATACAAAATTGCCGACCTGCTTAGAGAAAATGATACTTGCGCTGCCATCTGGGCTGATTGGTATGGATTCAAAATGGAAGCGTTTGACGGCATCCGTGAAAACGCGGCCATTCTTGATCGCGCAGACGCCTGCACCATCATGCACTCAGACGATGACATGGGCATACAACGTCTGAATCTGGAAAGCGCCAAGGTCATCGGCGCTGCCGCTCGAGTTGGAATCGACATTCCTCCCGAACGCGCAATTCGTTGGATTTCTTACAACGCTGCAAAAGCGCTTGGCATCGAGGAAGTCACTGGCACGCTCGAAGTCGGCAAAATGGCGGACGTCACTATCTGGGATGGCAGTCCATTTAGCGTCTATTCGACGGCACAGAAAGTCTACATCGATGGGGCCCTCATCTACGATCGTCACGACCCATCCGTTAATCCGGTGACCGATTTCACGCTCGGGACGTCCGCCCAACATGGAGGTGCACAATGAGCGTCTCTATTAAATTCCTCGCACTATTCGTTCTGCTAATCGCAAATGGAGTTGGCGCACAAACGACCGCAATCACCGGCGCAACGGTACACACCGTCGGACCGGCGGGGACACTCACGAATGCGACTATCATCGTTGATGGGCGGCGCATCACCGCAGTAGGCGTCGATATAGTGATACCTGCAAACGCAAATCGCGTGGATGCCACCGGAAAAATCGTCACACCGGGTCTTTTCTCGCCTTTGGGCCAGTTAGGACTCAGCGAAGTCAGCGCAGTTGCCGGCACGAATGATGCAACGCAACGCGGTGCTGCATTTACCGCGAGTTTCGATGTCGCCGAAGCATTCAATCCTCGCTCCATATTGATTGCGATCAGTAGAATCGATGGCGTAACGCGTGCAGGTATAACGCCACGTGCAGGTGCTCCAGATGGCGAAGGCAACGTAAGCCATGTGTTGTCAGGTCTCGGCTCTGTCGTACATTTAGGTGACAGCCCAGAGCATTTCGTAAAGCGCGGTGCGGTGGTAGTCGCCAACTTTGGCGAGACTGGTAGCGGTGTTGCTGGAGGCTCGCGTGCGGGCGCTATTCAAATACTGCGGGCGGCACTCGACGATGCACGAGACTATGCACGTAACAAAGCTGCAGTCGAACGTGGC
>JABIUH010000228.1 GCA_018701055.1 Woeseia sp.
GACCATTTTAATGGGGCTGATTTCAGATAAGAGTATTGAGATCATCGGCAGCGGGATGCCGTGGGTTGTCTACGCCTTGCTTTGCATTAGCGCAGTTGGGACGCTGTATGCCAAGACGATCGGACGGCGCAATGTAACCGAGGGTTCGCTTTTCAATCGGCTGTTCAACGTTGCGCCTATTTGGGTCGCATTGAGGATTGCCGGATTGGTCATGGGCACCATGACGATCTTTCAGATTGGCCCGGAAATGTTTTGGCAGCCCAGTACAGGCGGTACGGTCCTAAATGATCTGGCCGTTGCCATTGTTCCTATTTTCTTGTTTGCGGGTTTGTTAATGCCGTTTTTAACCGATTACGGCTTAATGGAATTTGTTGGGACTATGTTAAAACGGTCATTTCGGCGCTTGTTCACATTGCCTGGGCGGTCGGCAATTGATGCGCTGGCATCCTGGATGTCGTCTGCACCGGTCGGTGTGCTAATTACGATTCAACAGTATGTCAGTGGCCACTACACGAGTCGCGAAGCTGCGGTTATCGCCACCAATTTTTCAGTGGTGTCGGTGCCGTTCGCGTTGCTAGTTGCAAAAACGATAGGCGTTGATGATCGCTTTCCGCAATATTATCTCGCCGTCGTTGTCACTGGTGTTATCACGGCGATGATAATGCCGCGGATTCCGCCGCTTTCCCGATTTTTAGATACGCCGTTCGACAAACTGCATCCGATGCGAGAGAAAGCCTCTGCTGGGGATGGTTCTTTGCTAAAAGAAGCAGTCGTTCTGGCTACCACACGTGCATCTGTCGCTGCCCCTTTGAAGGATCAATTTCGCGTCGCAGCCGGACACATTTTGGATATTTGGTTTGGACTGGTGCCCGCGGTCATTGTCGTTGGTGGAGCAGGGCTTATCCTCGCTGAAGAAACCACCATTCTGCAGACGATAACGGCACCGTTGGTGCCAGTGCTAACGTTCCTCGGGTTGCCGGAAGCAGCAGAAGCGGCCCCAGCCTTAATCGCGGGGTTTCTTGATATGTTCTTGCCGGCGCTATTGGGTTCTAGTATTGAATCCGAGTTCACGCGCTTTGTTATAGGGGTCCTTTCGGTCACGCAGTTAATTTACATGTCAGAGATCGGAATCTTGATGCTCAAGTGCGAGATACCGCTAAAATTCTGGCACCTGTTGGTCATATTCATCATGCGTACGATCATCAATTTGCTCATCGTTCTCGCTTTCGCGCATTGGGTGGTCTTCTAATCGAACATTCCTGATTTCGCGAGTTGGCGAGCGATGCGTGTCATTTCGTGGCCCTTGCCGTTTTCATCGAAGCTACCGAAGAAGGCGATGACCAAATCGCGTGATGGCGATACATACAGGCCCTGACCGCCGAATCCGCCCTTGAAGAAATCACCATCCTGCATCACAAAATCCCACTGATAGGTGTTGTGTCGGGGGAGTTCGCCGTCGATGCGCTTTTTTTCTTCGTCCCCGTCCGCCACAAATATTTCAGGCCGTCCACCTTCCTGAATCTTTTTCAAGTAGGCATCTGAAATGATCGGTTGCACACCCGCACGGCCACTTGGGGTAAATAGCAGACCGAAACGCGCCATGTCTCGCAGTGTAGAGCTGATGCCACCGCTCGCAATCGGAACGCCGCGCCGCGGAGCGACAATTATTCCGTCAGCTTCTGCGCCCATCTTTTGCCATATCTCGGTTGAAATCATATCGGCGTATGGTTGACCACTAATTGATTCGGCAATCCAACCGAGAATGAACGTATTCGGCGACGTGTACTCGAACGCTTCGCCTGCTGGTCTATGTGCCTCGAGCGTCTCCATATAGGCAAACGGGCTATCCAGCGTCGCCTCCGTAGCTCGTAACCAGCCAAGAGATGCTTCGTATTGGTAATAGCAACGATCGGGGTTGTCGTAGGCGCCTTCTTCGCCTTCCAGGCAGCCAATGCCCGAGGACATGTCGAGAACGTCCTGTACGGATACACCGGCCCAGCCGGAGTCCTGCAGCGATGGCAGATACGTTTCAACGC
>JABIUH010000269.1 GCA_018701055.1 Woeseia sp.
GGATGACCAAATCCTGAAAAGGCCTTCTCTGTTGGAACGAGGCCTGCCAACACCGCAATTAGGAGCGCAAGAAAGGCAACGAGATCGTAACGCCACCGGCCCCAAACAAGAAACACGAAAACGAAAAACAGCAGGGAAAATAAAACTATCTGATCTGGAGTCAAGGCGATGCTAATCCGAATTTATGCACACAGGGCAGAGATCGAAAGTGTAGCAACAACTGCGCGTACAACAACATCGATATTAATCAAAGAACATCGCCCTGCTCCGCTTGGGTGCCAAGTCTTAAGCCACCCGGGGGAACATTTCGGCCATCCACTAAAGATTCGCGTTCACCACCGTCCAGCCATTGGATTGGGACAGCCAGATTAGAACAGAGTTTCTATCCTCGAACCGAGGCTCTCATCAACAGCGTTAGTTCAGACCGTGGAAAACGGAATATTTCCAGGGTCTGCTTTAGGCCAAGGTTGCTTGAAAACCTAACATTACGTCTTTGCGCGGAGGCAGAGCCGACGAAGCAACCAAGTTAATTCAGTGATTTATGGATTGCTTCGCTGCGCTCGCAAAGACGAATCTGGAGTTTTCATACAACCTCCGCCATAAACAGCCTTTAACCGCTGGCACTACTTTTGATGCCGAGAAAATTCGACTCCATATCTGTCTTCGCTATTTGGCTTGCTACCCAGCTTTGAACAATAGGCGAAAAAAGATCTTTTGTGTCCATCCACCATGCTTGCATGCCGCCGTACGGCAGCAATCTAGTGCGAAGGTAAAGACCAAAACCATCTGGCTGCTGGTCATCCAGCAAGCCTATATCGTTCGAAACAATCTTAGCTTCAATCGCCGTCATCAATCCAATCATCAAATGATCGAACGTAATCTTGTCCCTGCCCATTAGATTGTCATAGTCGATCAAACCCTTAATGATTACGTCTCGATTATCGCCATCGACCATTCCTCGAATATGCTCAATTGTCATCGAGAAGACTCCTTAAAACGCCGAGTCCTGAGCAACGCGATTTCCTTGATGTGCCTGTACGCCGAGATACGCGATCGAAATGATTAATCCGATCACTCCAATCACTTCTGCACTTGCCGCGATTGCACTCCAGTTCATCGCCTGCTCCGAATTTCACTGTGTAGTGCTTCTTTAAGTAGAAACATACTAACCTAAAATATTTTCATCTTTAGCGAAGGTTCACTTCGAGTCACAAGCCGCCCTTTGGCTCGATATTACTGGAATGTCCACTTCACGGGGTAAAGCATATTGTCAGTCGTAGAAGAAACATAGAGGACGTCAGGCTGCTTTTCGAATCTCCGCTTTATTTCAAAGAATAGTGCAGATTGAATTAAGATCAGAACATCGACGGTCTACTTTCGGCCGAGGCTGCGTGAATACTCCAGAAAAACTTTGACTGGATTTCTGCTTGTGGAAAAGCTTGCGACAAGGGCACCGCACTGCTTTTGCCGTCCGTACATCTAGCGCTGCGAGTACCTACATGATTGGCGACTACCAGTGTTCCCCCGTAAAGAACTTGCTTAAATATTGGTAGTAAATATTTTCCAAATCGACCAGATTGGTATTCCAACGCTCTCTCAGCACGATCCTTTCTTCGAGCACTAACTGCTCCAACGCCATTCCCTATATGAACGTTTTCGCCATGGCTGATTAAAACGCCTCTGATTCCAGGGGGCCGTCCGTAGCTGCATACTTGAGTCTGCCCGAGCTTGGTAGGCAGCAGACAATGTAATTGGATCTCAGTGAAAATTGTGTACCTGGATGAAATCATGGCAGGTACAATGACGAAGATGAGTACACCACCCTATTCCATTATCACCCTGCTGTTATTGCTCACAGCCGCCTGCACATCTCAGAAAAACGCATCAGAGGTCGAACCGCTGCCAAATCCGACAACGCTACGAGTCGCCACCTTCAATATCTGGGAACTCTCACGCGAAAAACTGGATCGCATTGACGACACCGGACGCGGCACGGACAAACAACTAAAAGGGGCGGCCGAAATTCTGCAACGCATCCGCCCGACTGTCGTCCTCATCAATGAAATCGACTTCGACGAAGAACGTACCAATGCTCAATTATTCGTCGAGCGCTACCTTCGATTCAGTCAGGGCGGTCAACCACCCATCGACTATCCCCATGTATTTTTCGAACCCTCGAACACGGGTGTGCCGAGTGGAATCGACCTCAATAACAACGGCGCCACTAATGATCCCGAAGACGCTTTTGGCTTCGGCAATTATCCAGGCCAGTACGCGATGGCGCTTCTCAGCCAACTTCCATTTGCGACCGACGAGGTTAGAACGTTTCGCGACTTTCTGTGGCGCGATATGCCGCACCACTTAATGCCGGATGGTCGCAGCGACAAACCCGAGTGGTATAGCGCCGAGGCACAAACAATCATGCGCCTGTCGAGCAAAAGCCATTGGGACGTGCCGCTGCTGATCGGCGACGCTAGACTACATCTGCTCGCAAGCCATCCGACGCCCGGCGGCTTCGATGGTGACGAGGATCGCAATGGTCGGCGTAATTTCGATGAGATTCGCCTATGGGCCGATTACCTGAGCGGTGGAGAGTCAGCCGCTTACCTCACCGACGACGAGGGACGCAGCGGCGGTCTTGATATGGCTGCCAACTTTTTGATCTTAGGCGATCTGAACGCCGATCCGATCAATGACCCTGCTCCCTACGGCCGCACAGCGATCAGTCAGCTGCTCAAGCACCCGCGGGTGCAGGACCCTGAACCGACAGCACCCGGCGGTGCTGGCATTGATCAGCCCTACAAAGGACTTGCGGAAACTCGTACCTCGAACTACGGGCGGATCGACTATGCGCTGCCAAGCATCGGCATTGAGGTTGTCGCATCTGAAGTTTTCTGGCCCGCGAAGAATGAGCCACTCGGATCACTGGTCACAGGCCGCGAACACTCCAGCGATCATCGTCTGGTGTGGGTGGATATCCTCATACCTCCAGTAGCCGCATCAGTAAAAGAATTAAAGACACGCGAAAAATAACCGGCAGTTCACAGTGGGGTCCTGGAGTTTTTCCTTCGTAATGGGACAAAAACGTCTAGATCCCTTGCCCCGATTGGGTTTCAGGAGGGGCACTTTCGACCACAGTCTTGCGGTGTTCCTCGAAGACGTGCTTGGTTGCGAGGGCCGTTACTATTCAACCGGTCCGGAACCAGTTATTCGTCGTGAA
>JABIUH010000437.1 GCA_018701055.1 Woeseia sp.
CACTAGCCGCCCTCAATGCCAGTCAAAAAGTTAAGCGTATTCTGCCCGATCCACTCAACAGAATAACCGCCCTCCAACACGACCAGCGTCGGTATGTCGAGTGAAGCAATCGCCTCGCCCATGTCACGGAACTCATCCGTTTGAATATCAAAATAGGTCGTCGGGTCGCCCGCGAATGTATCCAGACCTAGCGCGACAACCAACACATCCGGTGTAAAACCTCGCAGCTGAAGCAGCGCGTCCTCCAAAGCGACTTTGTAACTGCCCCAATCGGTTCCAAATGGTAATGGATAATTAACATTAAACCCATGACCGATACCCTCACCCGGTTCATCGGCATACCCTAGAAAAAAAGGATACTCAACGGACGGGTCCGCGTGAAGCGAAATAGTTAGCACGTCATTACGTGAGTAAAAGATGCTCTGCGTTCCATTGCCATGGTGATAGTCGACGTCAAGGATGGCGACCCTCCGTGCTCCGCCATCAAGAAAAGACTGGGCCGCTAAAGCGTTATTATTGAGGTAGCAATAACCACCACAGTAGTTTTGTGTCGCATGATGCCCGGGCGGGCGGCACGCAGCGAACGCCATTCGATCATTGCCTTTAACCAACTCCGCGCCAGTCAACGCGACATTCGCAGAGGTTCGAATCGCCTGCCAACTGCCGGCGACGAAGGGTGATGTTGCGTCGAAGGAGTACCGACCTAGTTTTCCAATCACACACTCGGTGTCGGCATAACGCATTCCGTTTCCAACAAAAGTATCCGGACGTGCGTTACCGCCAGTCTCATCGGACTGCTCCCACTGCGTCCATATGTTCTTCAAAAAGTCGACATAGTCGGGAGTGTGAATCCTGAGTATCTTCTCGTCAGCGAAACTCTCTGGCACGACGAATTCCCCGAAACTCTGATCACGTAACGTACTGGCGACGTTGTTCGCTCGCGCCGGGCATTCAGAACTTGGGGCCCAACTGTCGCCGCGAGACGCTAGCAAACCATCGTGCATATTGTGGTCTTCGGAATATACGATCTTCACATCAATTCTCTGTTCGGCTCATTGTTCAACTAACTGTCCGGCAATTGGTCTGCCCGCCAGGCCAGTGCCGCCTTGGCACCCTCTGCGTCAAGGATACGATTGAACTCCGCGGATTCTGGTGTCTCCGTTGTTTCGATTTCGATATCAATCTCGAGCGCATTCTCCAGTGCCCGATTGAGACCAGCAATATTCAACGAGTTCAGCAAAGCCTTCTTGGTGAGTTGTACAGCCAGCGGGTCATTAAGGGAAATTTCGCCGGCGAGCGCGAACGCCTGTGGCAACAACTCATCCTCAGCAACGACGCGATTAATCAGGCCGATTGCTTGTGCACGTTCGGCGTCGATTTTATCGCTCCCTACCAAAAGCATCTCCCGCGCATTTTTTTGGCCGATAATCCAAGGGAGTATCATACAAACTATGCCGCTCCCGAAACGGACCTCAGGCGCACCGAAGCGACAACCTTCTGCGGCGATGGTTATATCGCAGACTGCGGATACTTCCATCGCGCTACCGAGACAATACCCGTGTACGGCTGCGACTATTGGTTTCGGAAAATTTAGAAACTTGGTAATGACCGCGAAATTGCGACGCATTTCGCGAGCGACAAAATCATCGTCTGACTCCCCGTTTTGCGCATCGCCCATGTCGAGATCGAAGCCTGCAGAAAACGCTCTACCTTCGCCGCTAAGAACAAGCGCCCGAACATCAGCATCCTTTGCCGCAGTCTCGAGATGCTCCTCAAGCATATCCAACATTTGAGCATTAACAGCATTCAGTTTGTCTGGTCGATTCAACCGCAGATGCCCAACAGCACCACGTTTTTCGTACAGAACCGAACTCATCGGAGCAGACCTACTCGAGCGGACAGTGTTTGTCGGACCAAGTCCATCAGTACAATCGTAACCACGCTGATTTACTCTGCGTGTAGCTCAACAAGCTATCAATACATTTATCTCGAGCGTTGCCCGATTGCTTATGCCCACCGAAGGGCTGCGTCATGTCACCCTCATCAAAACTATTCACCCAAATAACACCCGCTTCGATTTCCTTGATCAATCGATGTGCCCTATTGAGATCGCTGCTCCAGACGCCTGCCGCCAACCCTGCAGCGTATTTTTTGAAAGTGCTTCAATACTCATTTCATTTATTCTCTTAAGCCACTTACGACCAGCGCATCAACAGCAATGCATTCATGCTCACTAACAATAACAGGGTTTACATCGACCTCTCGAAGATCCTTGCCAAGCGCGTCGATCATTACTGAAAACTTCGCCGCTGCGCGGCAAAATTCATCGATCGCAGCAGGATTGGCGCCGCGAACACCCTCTAAAATCGGCCTAAGTTTTAACTCGCTAAGACGACGATTCGCATAGGCTGCGTCGAACGGAGGAAGCGCGAAAACGACATCCTTAAGAACCTCAGCCAGTATTCCGCCAAACCCGAGAATAACGACAGGGCCAAATTGCGGATCCAGGCGTGAACCCAAAATCATCTCAATACCCGGTGGGGCCATTGCCGCAATGACGACATCTGGACCAAGACGCTTGTCCAGATCCTGGTATGCCGCGATCAATGACTCACTATCAGCGATGTTCAATACGACGCCTGCGTGTTCGGATTTATGTGCGATGTCCGCCATGGCGGTTTTTATCACGACAGGAAACCCAAGGTCTTTTGCACAGGCCTGTAATGCGTCACTTGAATCAGCGAGCCGAGAATCACTTGCAGGGACACCGAAGTCGCGCAGCATTTGCAGCGATTGTGCTTCGCCCAATTGATCTTGTTCCAAAAGCAACTGTCGCCATTTCTTGATAACTTTCGAGGAGATCGACGGTAAGTCCATCGGCGGCAATGATTTGAAATCGCGGTAATCCATCAGACCGCGAACGCCTTTCAAAAATGGCTTCACACCATCCAAAACGGGCAAACCCCGATGGGAAGTATCAACAACCAAAGGGTCCAGCCCAGTACCCTGGCGCGCAGCAACCAGTGCCGCCGGCTTTCCAGATTCCGCATGCGCGCAATCAATGTAGTCGACGTAGGACTCGTAAATTTTACCGTCTGGCGCACGGTCGTGAATAGCGGCACCCATCGCCGCACCAACATCACGCATCATAATCGTCAGGCAGTCGATCATTTGTTGTGTTGCGCCTTCACCGCCGCGACTCCACGCGTCCAGCGGATTGACCGCCGGCAACTCCGGGTCGAGCACGCCTTTAAGTGCGGCAACAGATTCGTCCGTCAGTTCGGTAAGTGGCACACCGGCATCATCGGCTAGGTCAACAATGAGTTGCCGCTCACCACCTGAATCGTGCAGCGTTACCAAACCACCCGGGCCCAGCGGCGTCAATTCCGAAAAAAGAATGAGTGCAGTCGCAAACTCATCCATGTCATCCACACGATAGACGCCGTAACGATCAAACAACGCTGCGTACGCGGCGTCATCTCCGGCGATCGCGCCTGAATGCGACACGGCGAGTTCTGCCGACTTCGCTGTACGCCCAACTTTTATGGCGACAATCGGGATTTGCTTATCGGCGGCCTTTTGCAAAGCCGCCCGAAAACCAGCTGGATTTCTCGCCGTTTCAATAAATAGACCAACCGTCTTCGTCTCGGGCAACTCCAACGCAAAATCGAGGTATTGATCCATCGTGACCGACAATTCATTGCCCGTCGAGACGACCAAATTTGTTCGCATGCGCTCTTCGCAATCGACAATGCCAGACATGCCCGACCCGGAGTGACTAATGAGGCTGACGCCGCCGGGCTCGTGATGCGCGCGACTGTCGAATCCGCACGCCCAAGTGTGATCTCTAAAATTGTAAAAACCCATGCCATTCGCGCCACACACCAGCATGTCGGCTGCCAGGATTTTTTGCTGAACGCGCGCCTTCAAAAACGGTGCTTTGTCATCGTCTATACAAAGTGACGACATGATGACCGCGGCGGGCACACCCAATGCAATCGCTTCATCGAGAGCGGCCTCAATGCGCTGATCACCAACCGCGAAAATGACCATCTCGGGAATCGCGGGGAGTGCCTGCAAACTCTGGTAGCAAGAAATGCCCTGGAGCTCTTCATACCTGGGGTTGATCGGGTAGATCGTGCCTCGAAAACCGCCACGCAGGAGATTTTTGAGCGACCACTCGCCCATCGAATCTTCTCGCGCCGAGGCGCCCAATACGGCGACCGATCGGGGCCTCAGCAGGCTATCGAGTTTGTGCGTCACGCCCCACCTCAAATCTGGGTCGTACTGATATTTTTAGAACGGGCCGGGTGGTGTCGCACGTTTGCGAGGGGGGTCCCAAAATGGCTTATCGACGACAGTCGCCTCGGCCATCATCTTTGACCAATGCATTTCACGTTGATAATAGATCTCAACATAGAGTTTCTCACCAACTTTTCCATGCGGTGAACGCACAGTCCCCAGCGCTACATTCTGTTTGCACACGGGAGACCAAGCTGCGGACGTAATAAACCCAACATCTTTTTTACCCTTGGACGTCGAATAGATGTACGAGTGATGGGCTGGCTTGTTGCCTTCAATGTCGAGCTTCACAAGTTGCCACGTCGAGCCGTTGCGCTTTTCGCGCGCGAGCGCGCGACGGCCATTGAAATTTGGTTTCTTGAAGTCGACCAACCAATCCAGTCCTAACTCGAATGGAGATCGAGATCGTCCGGTGCGCACAGTCACGTTTGCAGGCAGGAAGTCGACGTAGGCAGCAATGAAGCCCGCCTCGATTCTCGCTTGCTCCAGCGCCTCGGTGCCCATGGCCATGATGCCGTAGATTTTTCCGGCATCGAACATCGCATCCCAAAGATCCAACGCCTTGTCATTAGACAGCCATACCTCGTACCCCAGATCACCTGTAAACCCTGTCCGGGAAATCATGATCTCGGTGTCTTGAAACGCATAGGTCGCCATCCCGAAAGGTCGCAGGGTCTCGATACCTTCAATGCCCATCGCCTTTAGAATGCTGCAGGACGTAGGTCCTTGCAGCGCCAGCCCACAGACCTCTTCCGTTTCATCGACAATTGTGACATCCATGCCAATCGCGGACATCTGTAACCAGGCCATATGCCGCTCCTGAGAACAAAGACGATACTCACCCTGCTTTAGATGAAAGATGGTGCCATCGTCGATAACCTGACCTTCGTCATCACACCAAACAGCGTAAGCGACGCGTCCTGGCTTGATCTTGCTCATGTCGCGCGTGACCAGTCGATTGATATAGACAAGCGCATCCGGACCCGTGATTCGATATTTCGTCATCGGCGTCAGATCAAAAACACCCGCACTATTGCGCACCGAGAAATACTCGAGCGTCGTATCGTAAAACCCTTCTGCACTCGCATAACCTTTCCAATCATGCCATTGGAAAAGTCGATCAAGATCCGCCTGACGCGGATAAAAAGGTGACCGCAACCGTCCCTGAGGAACTTCCTGAATGGTCATAGTGAGTATCCCGATTTGAGAATTTCCCGCGCAGCATTACGACCCGCCGCGCCGCTAACCCCACCGCCCGGATGCGCTCCAGCGCCACATAGATACAAGCCGTCAAGTGGCATGGCATATTGCGCCGCGCCTCCGACAGGTCGGGTGAACAGGAATTGATCCATGGTCAGCTCTCCATGATGCCAATGACCGCCATGAATATGGAATTGCTCTTCGATGTCAGCCGGTGTTAACAATTCTGACGCGGTGATGCGATCGGCTAAATCCGGCATGTATTCCGCCATCGTTTCAATGGCCAGTTTTTCGAACGCACTGCGCGTCTTATTTGACCACCCTTCGCGCAACTCGAACGGCACATACTGAACAATTGCAGACATCACGTGTTTCCCGGTGGGCGCAAGGCTTGTGTCGCGGAAACTTGGAAAGCAAATTTCGAACACCGGTTTAACCGAAGTCTCGCCATACTTGGCATTGTTGAAAGCACGTTCAACATAGTGATCGTCAGGCGCGATGACAAAGCGATCTGCATACTCGCGTTTTTCAACGCCCGGTATTGTTGGCAACCCGTCCAGCGCCAAATGTAGCTTCGCAGCGTTGCCTCGCATGCGTAAATGATGAATGCGGTGCGTAAATTCGGTTTCGACATTTCTTGCCTGAACCAAATCCATAATCGTTGACTTCGGATCTGCGTTTGAGACGACGAGCCAACTTGAAAATCGCTCGCCATCCTCTGTTTCAACGCCCGCCGCGCGACCGTTCTCAATAACGATGCGTTTCACTTTCATGTTGGTGCGAATCGTAGCGCCATTCTCTCGCGCAGAGTGCGCTAAAGCTTCGGCAACAGAACTCATGCCGCCTGTTGGTTGGCTGATCGCCCCGTCACCCCCCGCCAAGCGATAGAGATAGGTGAGTATCGTGTTGGGTGATCGCGGTCCCAAATGGGTACCCATCACTGCATCCAGGCTGATTGCACCACGTAACAAATCGCTGTCGAAGCGTTCCACGACTTCGTCACGCATGTTCATGCCGATAAGGCGCAGAAACTCCTGCATCTCAACTTTGCCTAAGCGCCGGATATCCAGGCCGAGTTGAGCGAGCGTAAACAGGTCCGATTTGCTGGCATCATTTGCCAATCGCGGCGGTGTTTTGTTTAGAAACTTTTTTAGAAGTTTCGCAAAACGTTTCATGCGCTTGCGAAAATCTCGAAATTGCACGACATCTTCATGGCCAACACCAGAAACTTCATCGCCGTTGAATCGCACATGATTGCCGTCGGCCGACAGCGCGATGGTTCCCATGTCGTTCGACACCGTTTCGATATTCAGCGCGAGGTCTTTAACGACCTGCGGCTGTAACTGATAGAGCAAGTGAGCGACCGCTGAAACCGAATATCCCTCAGCAAATGAGCGGGTGACGGCTGCACCGCCAACCTGCGAGTTTGCTTCGAGTACCAAGACTTTTTTGCCTGCTTTCGCCAGCAGGGACGCGCAGACCAGACCATTGTGGCCGGCACCTACGACGATGGCATCGTATCTATCACTCATCAGTCGTCCCCAAAGTTAGCCGGCGTAATATCCGGACGTTTAAGATCAAATAGAATCTCCCGCGCAGCGTTGCAACCAGGTGCTGCCATCACCCCACCGCCAGGATGGTTACTGGACCCACACATATAGAGTCCGCCAACCGGGCCGCGGTACTGTGCATATCCCGGTATGGGTCGGTTAAACATCAATTGATCCATTGTTAGCTCGCCGTGGAAGATGTTGCCCTCGGTCAAGCCGGCTTCATTCTCAATTTCTTTCGGCGTTCTGACTTCGCAGTGCAAAATTAGATCCTTAAAGTCGGGACTGTATTCAGCAATTTGGTTAATCACGGTTTGACCGAATTGATCACGCTCTTCGTCCGTCCAATCCCGGCCTTCAATTTGCGCCGGACAGTACTGCACAAAACAACTCATGAAGTGTTTGCCCGGGGGTGCCATTGTCGGATCACTAACCGTTGGGATGACCATGTCAACGTAGGGGTCCTTCGACCAGGTCCCTTCTTTCCAGTCGTCGTATGCACGTTCCATACGCTCCATCGAATCAATGAAATGCATGTCTCCGTCTAGCAACGGGCTACCTTTTGGCAATGCCGGAAACGTGGGTAAACCGTCAAGCGCGATATTGAGCTTGCCGGACGAGCCACGAATCTTGAAATTGTTAACGCGGTTGTAAAAATCGTCATCGAGATCGCTTTTATCCATGCACTTTAAGAAGGTACGTTTTACGTCCATCGCCGAAACAACGATTTTCGCGTCGATCTCTTCACCCGTCGTCAGCGCAACACCTTTGACCTTACCGTTCTTGACCACGATCTGCTCGACGCCAGCATCGGTTCGAAGCTCGCCGCCGTAAGCCTGAAATGCACTGCTAAGGGCTTTCGCGACCGATCCCATTCCGCCGCGTGCATAGCCCCAGGCGCCGATGTTGCCATCGACATCGCCCATATAGTGATGCAACAAGACGTAAGCCGTACCCGGCGAATGAATACCCAACGCGGTACCGATAATTCCACTGCCCGACAAGGCCGCTTTGATGACGTCAGTCTCAAAATATTCGTCAAGATATTCGGCGACACTCATCGTCCAAAAACGGATCGTGTCGTACATCTGTTGCTCGCCCATTCCATAAAATTTGGACCCTAGGTGGGCAAGTTCTTTTAAGTCACGCGGTTTGAAAGAGGTCGGATCAGGCGGTGTACGCAAAAGAAAATCGCGAATAAAGCGACATTGGCGCATCGTATCCGCTGAATACCGCTCGTAGGCGTCGGCGTCCGCTCTGGAGAAGCGCGAATACTCTCGATGATGTACTTCTTCATCGGGGTAACTACCAAGATAATCTCCGTTTTCCATGAATACGGAGCCACCGCCATACGGCGTGATTTGTAAGCCATGACGCGCCAAATCCAGGTCGCGAAAAATTTCCGGCCGCAGCAGGCTGCATACGTAGGAACAATTGGAGTAGTACCAATCCTTATATAAGTTACGACTGACTGTCGCTCCACCAATATAGTCGTTCTTTTCCAGACACAAGACATCCAGCCCCGACTTCGCCAAATAAGCGGCATTCGTCAAGCCGTTGTGTCCCGCGCCAACCACTATGGCGTCATAAGTTTTCATCTCTGGTATTGCCCCTTAGTCTTGCCTACGCCGTTTTTATTGCGTGTCGGTCGGCAGGTGTTTTCTTCAGTGTAATTTTCACTGCTTGTTCAAATTTGTCCAGTGTTTCATTGAGGCATTCCACATCATGAGCCTCACATAAAAACCAGGGCTCGCGAGAGTCCGGCTCAACCAAAATTCCAAGCTCATGCAGCTCTGCCGCCAGTGCGTCATAAAATTCGTAATTCGTGTTGACCCATGCCCGATAGTCAACCGGCGCTTCATCGCTAAAAAACAGTCCCATCATTGATGGATGACCAACGAAATTATGTGGAATACCGTGTCCATTGAGAATACGACCCAAACCTTCCTGTAGCTGAAGACCGTATCGCTCGATCGAGGCTAAAGCATCCGTTTCGTCCAGAATTTCCAACGTTTTATTCGCCGCTGCCAATGATACAGAATGACCGGTAAAAGTACCGCCGTGAACGACTCCGTTTCCAACGTGGCGCATGATATCTTCCCGCCCGGCCACCACCGATATTGGATAACCGTTGCCGAGTGCCTTGGCGAAAGTACAAATATCCGCTCGCACACCGAGCAACTCCTGAACGCCACCCTTTGCGACTCGAAACCCCGTCTTAACCTCGTCAACGATTAATACGACGTCGTATTTATCGCACAGCAATCGCACGTCTTCGAGATAGGATTTTGTGGCCGTCAAACCGCAACAATTCCCCATAATAGGCTCGATCAGGAAAGCACCGATGTCGCCATGGTGCTTCTTGAGAACATCCTCTGCGACATTCGCGTCATTCAGAGGAACGGTATGGAACAACGGTTTGACGATTTTGGGCGTGCCTTCACAATAGGGCAGCACCTCTGGCGGGCCGTTTTTCGGATCCCAGTCTTCAACTTCGGTATACCAAAGTACTTCAGTGAACACGCCGTGATAGCCGCCCTCGACAATAATGTGACCGTCCTTGCCCGTATGCGCACGTGCGATACGCAGCGCCGCCATGACGGCCTCTGTACCTGAATTTGAAAACCTGACTAACTCTGCCGCGGGGACCATGCGACTAATGCGACTGGCGACTTCGTATTCAAGCTCTGTCCCCAGGGCAAATACACCGCCGACATCCATTCCCGCTCGTGCGGCGTCATCTACTCGCTGGTCTGCATAACCCAGAATGGCCGGACCGTATGCAAGTCGATAGTCGATGTACTCGTTATCATCGATATCCCAAATGCGACCACCTTTGCCACGTTTAACGTAGATCGTTTTATCGTCGCCCCAATAACGAAAATTTGATGACACCCCCAACGGCAGTTTCTTAACGGCTTTTTGAAAATGGCTGTTGGATTTTTGGAGCGAGCGCATATGGCCCCCAATTAACGGAAGAAGCGCGTAGCTTCTCACTATTTGCCGGAAACGTCTACATAACTGAATGAACAATCATTCATTTTATGTCATTATCACCCTACCAAACAAAGTCTTAGGTAGTTTCTTTTGTCCATTAATCCTGAAAAATCAGAAAGTTGCCAGCGATGGTAGCCGGCAGCGCAACCGTGGGCCGGCGCGCATTGGCGAAAGAACAGCGCCGCCAGCAATTGATCGATGCCACGATCAAATGTATCGCGAAGAAAGGATTAAGCAGCACAACACTCGCGGATGTTGCGAAGGAAGCCGGCTTATCCCAAGGAATCGTCAACCTGCATTTTGATAGCAAAGATAATCTGCTTTACGAGACCTTGCGATACGTATCAGAAGATTATGACAAACAGTTCATGGCAACCTATGCGCAAACATCCGCCGACCCTGCCGCCTGCTTGCTCGCGTTGATCAAAATGGATTTACAACCATCAATCTGTGATGCCAAGAAACTCGCGGTGTGGTTCGCGTTTTGGAGCGAAGTGAAAGCGGTCCCAACCTATCAGAAGTTATGTGCCGCGAGAGAACGCAAATATGACGATGTCCTTGTCGACCTTGCCGCACGAATAATCGATGACGGCGGCTATGAGGATGCTGATGCCAGCCTGGTTGCCAAAGCACTGGGGTCGCTCACAGATGGATTGTGGCTCTCGTGCCTTGTCGATCCTAAAAGTTTCGACCGACAAGTCGCACTGAATACGGTTAAAAGCTATCTGCGCGGCATATTTCCCGATCATTACCTAAGAGAACCAACAGCGTGAAATTAGAACTCAGTGACAACACCCTTGACTGGCAGGCAAAAGCGCGCGCATACGCGGATAAATACCTGCAACCCCACGAAGTCGAAGCCGAACTCAATGGCGGCGTACTAAGCGCCGAAATTACAAAGCGCAATAAAGCGCGTGCACTCGAGCTGGGCTTCAGTGCAATCGATGTGCCCAAGCGATGGGGCGGCCTGGAATTGCCGTTGATCGAACAGGTCGCCATTTGGGAGCAACTGGGTCGCGTAACCAATGCACTCTCGTGGTGTTTCCCAGAGCCACAAAAGTGGATGTTCGAGGCCTGCTCCGACGAGCAAATCGAGACCTATATCCTGCCAATGATGCGTGGCGAGAAAAAAGACTGCTACGCAATAACAGAGTCCGGTCCAGGATCGGATGTCGCCGGACTTGAGGCGACCGCAAGACGAGTAGGCGATGCATACCTATTAAATGGTGAAAAGTGGTACGTAACGAGTGCAAACCTGGCCAACTTTTTCTGGTTTCAGGCGGTCATACCCGAAGAGAACGCCGAAGCGCTGTTCCTGGTCGACATCGATGCACCGGGCGTTACGATGACAGCCAATCCTCTTTTCAGTCACACATACGCAGCACATCACCCGACCTACCAATTTAGTGACGTCGAAGTACCGCTGTCACAGCGCGTCGGCAGACCCGATGACGGTATGGCTTATACCCGTAGCTGGTTTCGACACGAACGATTAATGATCGGTGCAAGAAGCTGCGGTGCCGCCGCGCGACTCATCGAAGATGCCACAACGTTTGCTGAATCCAGAATGATTGGCGGAGAGCCCTTGAGTGAAAAGCAGGCGATTCAGTTCATGCTTGCAGATTGCGCAACCGAACTTTGGGCAGCCCGACTAATGACCTTTGAGGCGGCAGCCGCCAGCGATCGCGGCGAAGATTTGAAGGCTCTACACAATCGTTGCTCCATGGTGAAACTGTATGTTTCTGAGATGGCAAATCGCGTTGTGGACCGAACCCTGCAGATTTTCGGCGGGCGCGGTTACATGCGAGAGAACGTTGCGGAGCGTTTCTTTAGAGAGCTGCGAGTTGACAGAATTTGGGAAGGCACAAGTGAAGTGCAGCGCCTGATCATCGCCCGAAACCTGCTCAAACGCGGCTTAGACAAGATGTAGTGAAATATTGATTATGCTTTTTGTAACCGTCGGCGTTGTGCTGGCCTGGTTTGTCGGCAAGAGAAAGCAAAAGTCAGCTGACGATGCTACCCATTGACGCTGGACGCTGTTCGAAGCTCATGTAATAGCCACTCAACCCAGCGATTTTCATTAATTTCCATGAGTGAAAACGGGCCGGGACGATAAAATCGCGAATTTACACCGCGCCAATTGTTCACGATGATCTCTTCATCCGCATAAGTGGTTACATCCCATAACCAAACCAGCTCATCACGATTGTAGTCTTGCCCCTCTACCGCATCATTCCGCACTAGCCAATAAACCGTGCATTGGCAATTGCCCTGATCAACGGGTGTAAAAACATACATAACGACATGATCGCTGTACGCGAGCAGGTACGAGAACGGGCCAATCATGATATCGGACGCGCCGCCATCGTAGTCCGTCAAATTGCCGAGCAACGGCGCTACCGGCGCTCCGTCACGGCTACCGGTTTTGTAGCCCTCAAACATTGCTGTTCGGCTATAGCCGTAGCCCTGCTGGCCGGCCGGCGCGTCCAGGTCGGTAAAGTCCAACTCCATATCTCTTAGGCCGCAGCTCTGCATGCGTTCCAGCATTTTCGATTGCACACGCGCCATTTTCTTGCCGTCGAGCATCAACGTGTGCATTTTCGCGTATTCCGCGTGGGACGGCGCACAGTGGTAACACTCTTGATAGTTCTCAACCGCAAGTTTCCAGTTCGCGGCAATCGGATAAGTTTTGACAGCCGCTACTTTCAGATCTTCGAGCCCAAACATTCGCAGAGGCTCATCGAGATCACTTTTCGCACGATCGAGAGATGGCGGTCCCTCACTGAAACAAACGAACATCAATCCTTGTATTACGTCGATTGAGATTCCATTCAGTCCGTACTGACTCTTATCAAAATCCGCAGGCATATTCCGCGCCCCGACCAAGTTCCCCTCAGTGTCATAAACCCACGCATGGTAGGGACACTCGAAGCGACGTTTGTTACCCGCCTCCTCGAGGCAAACCACCGAGCCTCGATGCCGACACACGTTCGCGAAAGCCCGAAGAGCACCATCCTGGCCACGCACAATAATGGCGGATTCATTGGCGACATTGATTACTTTGAAGTCGCCAGGTTCTGCCACCTCAGATTCATGCCCGGCTAGAATCCAATTACGCATTACAATTTGATCTATCTCTAACTGATAGACCTCTGGATCGACGTAAAACCGTTGCTCCAGCGACCAGCCGCTTTTTTGGCAGGCGATCAGCTCGCTAATGGGTCGGGTATCGGACATATTGAAAACTCAATTAATTCTTAGCTACATTCTAATATGGTAGAGAACGATGTCGAGACTCAAATTTCACCTTGTGAATTCACACCATTATACTGCTCGCATAAAAAGAGCCTTTAGCGGCCTGTGCCGGGTTATCAACCATGAAAAGCCGAGTTGGGGATCAGCTTGCGAATATCGCAGGCAACGTGTGTCTGCAGAATTCATCTGTGGCGATTTCTTTCCTGCCTGGTGCTGGCGGAAATATCTCCGCAATCACTGGCTTGCGAACCGGTCGCAATTGGCTTTGGCAAAACCCACATCTTCCGATTACGAACAATCGTAGTGGCGAAGATTATGGTCAGTCTTTGGACTCCGGCGGTTGGGATGAAATGCTGCTGTCTATTGCGACGTCTGAATTTGAAACCACGCATTCAACTCGGATACAGATAGCAGATCATGGGGACCTGGTTCGTCAAAGCTGGGGCGCAGAAGTTCAAAGCGACACCCATGGAAACGAACGTTGTCGCATGACCGCAAGCGGTGCTGCGCTGAAATATGACTTTGTGCGGACAGCACGCCTGCAATCCGATGCGCCGATAATCATCTTCGACTATTCGCTAACCAATAATGAAGCGTTCGAATGGCCCTTTTATTGGTGCCCACACGCATTGCTCGATGCACAGTCGGGCATGACAATTGAGTTACCACCCGATCTCCCATTTCATCTTGACGGTGCGGGCGTTCCAGCCATTGAGCGTTGGCCGTGGCTTCCGGTTGAGGGCCGTCCGTCGCTTGATCTTTCGAACAGTTTTGCTGCAGATGGTGAAAATTTTGCCCGCAAGATTTTTGTTCGCGCACCCAGTGACGGAAGCGTATCGGTTATTGCCTCGGAAACAGATGAACGACTGACCCTGACATTCGATCCCAACGTACTACCCTGGTTGGGATTGTGGATAAACAACCAAGGTTGGTCTGAGTGCGGTTCTGAGCCGTACCAAAACTTAGGGTTGGAGCCCTCGACGACGAACTACGATTGCGTGGCCGAGGCCGTTAGGAATGACGCCATAGATTGGATTCAGCCTGACGAAACACGCGCATGGACGCTTACAGTAGAATTAACCGCATGATTCAAGCCGCGCAATTCGTTAGTGACGTCGCCTCGGACGCCAGGATTTTTCGAGCACCCGGTCGAGTCAATATCATCGGCGAGCACACTGACTACAACGACGGATTGGTCTTACCAACCAATACAGCCTTATACACCTGGCTTGCGATCAAACCTCGCACAGACCGAGTCGTATCAATACTCGCGAAAAACTTCGAGGAACAACGAGACTTCAATCTTGATGCGATTGAGCCGAGCAACAAACCTGAGTGGATTGACTACCTGAAAGGGGTTTGTACAGAAATCGAGGCAACCGGCATCACCTTGTGTGGCGCTGAAATTGTCATTCACGGCGAGATTCCGATTGGTGGCGGCATGAGCTCCTCCGCGTCGCTTGAATTAGTGATGGCGACAGCAATGCTGGCAATCTCCGACGCGTCATTACCGGCTCAGGAAATCGCCAAACTATGCCAGCGAGCCGAACACACATTTGCCGGCGTCAATTGCGGCATCATGGATCAGTTCTCCATCGCTTGCTGCGGCGAAGGGCAGGCGATATTGCTCGACTGCCGTTCGCTAGACACGAGGCCGGTCGTCATTCCCGAGGAAATTACGTTACTGATCACCGATAGTGGCGTCAATCACAAGTTGTCAGACGGTGGCTACAACCAACGCGCAATCGAATGCCAAGACGCGGTAGCGATTATCCAAGAGCGATATTCTTCCGTCACGTCGTTGCGTGATGTATCACCCAAACAAATGCACTCTGTGACCGAACAGTTAGGAGATCTGTTGCTACGTCGTTGCCGCCATGTCATCACAGAGATCGAGCGCGTGAAGACTGTATTCGATGCGCTCAATTCAGGTGACATTGAAACCGTCGGGCAGCTGGTAAGCAGATCGCACTCAAGTCTGCGCGATGACTTCGAGGTGAGTTGCGACGAAGTCGAGTCGCTGGTGAGCATCACAAACGCCTGCAAAGGTGTTCTGGGCTCTAGAATGGTGGGCGCCGGTTTTGGCGGCTGTGTTTTGTCTATCGTTCAAGCTGTACATGTCGAAGCCGTCAGACAACAAATAGCGCAGGAATATAGAACCAACAATGGTAAATCGCCGTGGATGCATACCGTGGCATCGACGATGCCTGCAGCAGAGTACAGCGCGACATGAGCTCGGACTCCCATTCGCATTCGCGACGAAATATTCTGACCGGCGAGTGGGTCATGGTTTCGCCGCAGCGCACCAAACGTCCATGGCAGGGACAAGTTGAAACAACTGAAACTTCACCTTCCGTTAAACATGACGAGCAATGTTATCTCTGCCCGGGCAACGCCCGAGCAAACGATCAAAGAAACCCGGCCTACTCCGGCCCCTTCGTTTTTGATAACGATTTCACCGCTCTTTCAAGTGACAGCGAAATCGAACCCTCATCCAATCCTTTATTTGAGTCCCGCTCGGAATCCGGTCAGTGTCGCGTCGTTTGCTATACCGAACGACATGATCTGCGCATCGCTTCTATGCGAACAGCGGACATTGCCCTGGCGATTGAAACATTAAAAGACGAATTCGAAACGCTCGATCAAAATAAGAACATTCAATATGTTCAGGTTTTCGAGAATCGCGGCGAAATGATGGGATGTAGCAACCCACACCCGCACGCCCAAATCTGGGCGACAGAACATTTGCCCGTCGAACCGGCTAAGGAATTGAAATCACAACAGGAATGGCTGCATGACAACGGCTCGCCACTATTGGCTGATTATCGCCGTGCGGAAATGTCGGACGGCAAACGCATTGTCGTTGAAAACGAGCACTTTTTAGCGGTCGTTCCTTATTGGGCTGTATGGCCATTCGAAACGCTGCTCATCCCTAAGATAGACTACGCCTCTTTCGGCGACCTGCAGTCGACCGAAGTCGTGGGTCTCGCCCAGATAATGAAATCTCTATTTTGCGCATACGACAATCTCTTTGCGACGCCGGCACCGTATTCGATGGGCTTTCACCCACGACCTTCTGACGGCCGTCCACACCCTGAGTGGATATTTCACGCCCACATTTATCCGCCACTGCTACGGTCAGCCACCATCCGAAAACATCTGGTTGGATTCGAAATGCTGAGCATGCCGCAGCGAGATCTCACCCCTGAAGAAGCAGCAGAACGGCTGCGGAGTGCTATTTGATGGAACACATGGCTAATAAGGCCAAACGCCTGTCATTCTTTATTGTCGCGTTGTTTTTGCTTGCGTCCTGCGACACCAACAACGACATAGACAGTTCACGACCCGCGTGGAATGACATTGACGTCATTCGTGAAAATACCGAACCACCACGAGCGCATTTTACGCCCTATAGAAATGCCGCTGACGCCCTTGCTGGAGACGTTTCAGCAAACCCGTGGTTTAAGTCGCTTAATGGTGCGTGGAAATTCAACTACGCGGAATCGCCGGCGGGCAGACCCGCCGATTTTTATCAAACCGATTACGATGTATCAGCCTGGTCCAACATTCCGGTGCCATCTAATTGGGAAAGAGAGGGATACGGCTACGCGATTTACGTCAACGTGCCCTACCCATTTGAAATCGATGAGCCCAACGTGCCCACAGACGTCAATCCCGTCGGCTCGTATCGACGCGACTTCAACGTCAGCGATGAATGGCAGGGCGAAGAACTTTTCCTCAACTTCGGCGCGGTCAGTTCGGCATTCTATGTCTGGATCAATGGCGAATACGTCGGATACAGCGAAGGCAGCAAAACCGCATCAGAATTTAAGGTGACAGATCACGTCAGGGCAGGAGAAAACACGATCGCAGTGGAAACGTATCGTTGGAGTACGGGCAGCTACCTGGAAGATCAGGATTTTTGGTCACTGTCTGGCATCCAACGCGACGTAACGTTATACGCGCGACCCAAAACGCGGGTGCGAGATTATTTCGTACACGCGGGCCTGGACGATACCTATACCAATGGTGTGTTCGAAGTCGAAGTCACTCTGGTTAACGATGGCGATGCACTGGTCGAGGAATCGGTAGCGATCGAACTTCGTGACGACGAAACACCTGTTTATCAACATGCTGCCTCCGTACCGCTTGCGCCCGGTGAATCGTCACACGTCATTGCTGCTGATATCGAAAGCGTCAAGGCCTGGTCTGCAGAACGTCCCTCACTTTATACACTGTTGATCACCTTGGGCAGCGGCGAAGTCATCACGCAAAAAATCGGTTTTCGTATGGTGGAGATCACTAACGGACGATTCACGATCAATGGCCGGCATGTGCGCTTGAAGGGTACAAATCTACACGAGCATCACGACGACAAAGGTCACGTCATCGATGAAGCAACCATGCTGAAAGATATCCGCATGATGAAAGCGGCTAATCTTAACGCCGTACGCAATTCACATTATCCGCATCAGGAACGTTGGTACGAACTCACCAGCGAACATGGCTTGTACGTTGTCGACGAAGCCAATATTGAAAGTCATGGTTACGGCTATGACCACGATAAAACGCTGGGTAACAAACCCCATTGGATGCCACATCATCTGGATCGGACAGAGCGCATGCTGGAGCGCAGCAAGAATTTTCCCTCAGTCGTCATCTGGTCGCTCGGCAATGAAGCGGGCGACGGCGTCAATCTTGGCGCAACCTATAATTGGATCAAATCACGCGATCTGTCACGTCCCGTGCAATATGAAACCGAAGGCAATCTTGAAGAGGTTGGCGAACGACACTCTGATTTTCACTCGAGCATGTACTCGCGGCATTGGGATCTTGAGCAATATGCACAAACCAACAACGATCGCCCCTTCATCCTGATCGAATATGCACATTCGATGGGCAACAGCACCGGCAATTTGATGGACTATTGGGACGTCATCAACCAGCACGAGGTATTAGCCGGTGGCTTTATTTGGGACTGGGTCGATCAAGGGCTGCTGGAGCACAATGAAGACGGCGAGCCGTATTGGACCTACGGGGGCGACTATGGACCCGCAGGTGTTCCATCAAGCGGCAACTTCAATTTCAATGGTGTGATTTTCCCGGATCGCCGCGCACAACCTGCTTATTGGGAATTAAAACGCGCCTATCAATACGTTGATTTCGAGCCTGTCGATCTGGAAAATGGTGTCATCCAAATCACTAACAACTACGACTTTATCGATTTGTCGGAATTCGAGCTGCAATGGGAGGTCACTGCGGGCGGCAACAGGGTGCAAAGTGGTGTGGCACGCGATCTGCAAATCAGTCCGGAAAGCGCGGGCGAAGTAACCTTGCAATACAACACTCGCATGCTACTGCGAACCATTCCGTCGACGTCGGAAGCCGGCCCCGAGCACCATCTGAACCTGCGCCTCGTCACACCAAACGCTCGCGGCATTCTGCCGGCAAATCACATCTATGCAGAAGATCAATTTTCACTGAGCGACATTCAACCGCTCCTACCGAAATTCTGGTCAATTAACGGTTCGGTCACCGTAAGCAAAACGACCACCGAAATCAGCGTCACGGCTGACCGCTCCGCCTTCGAAATTAGTGCGGAGACAGGTCTATTGCAGTCACTGCAATTCGATGGAAAGGAGCTATTGCTTACGCCCCTGGCACCAAATTTCTGGCGTGCTCCGACCGATAACGACTTTGGCAATTACATGCAGGATTGGGCTGCGGTCTGGGAACAAGCCGGACGCAATCGCACTTTGAAATCGCTGGAAGTTGTTAACGAAGAATCCGGGTTCGCCGAGATTGAGGCGATTTATACGCTCGCTGATGATGAGGACAATTTTCTTGCCGAGTGGAAGACCAGCTTCCTGTTTAATCCCTCTGGCGGCGTCATCGTCGACAACAAGGTAGAAAGAGCCGACAACCTTCCCGTCATGCCGAGAGTTGGCATGAATGTCGAATTGGAACGTAGCCTCGACAATGTCGATTGGTTCGGGCGTGGCCCCTTCGAAAACTATGCCGATCGCAAACTAGCGGCGCATGTTGGACGCTATTCGAATAAGGTTGCCGACCACTATGTGCCCTATATGCGGCCGCAAGAAAATGGCTACAAAACTGATGTACGTTGGATGTCGCTAAATGATGGTGCCGATACAGGACTATTGGTCGTTGCCGCCGAATTGCTGAGTTTCGGCGTGCATCACAACCGCCTTACCGATTTTGTGCCGCCCGTAAAGATCGCCATCACGAGCGAGGATGGCCCCGAGGCACGGGAGAACAACGAACGCGTCAATATTCACGTCAGCGACGTAGATCCACGTGATCTGATATCACTGGATATTGACTATGGCC
This sequence comes from Woeseia sp., assembly GCA_018701055.1. Lineage (GTDB taxonomy): Bacteria > Pseudomonadota > Gammaproteobacteria > Steroidobacterales > Woeseiaceae > SZUA-117. The sequence goes on from JABIUH010000437.1 coordinate 19,656, forward strand.
AAATGGGTGTCGGCGGAGATGACTCCTGGGGCAAGCGCACCCTGCAAAAATATTCACTCAATAAAAAGTCGTACCAGTATTCTTTCCTCCTCAAACCGTATGCGGCGGCACCTGGTCAGCTCGACCAGATGATCGAGCGCTGAGAATTATTCATGCATCTTGAATCACTGGATTTAGCCGTCGTCGCAATTTATGCGATCTCCCTATTGTTGCTGGCTCAATGGGTGTCCCGAGAAAAAGCAGGGCATCAAAAAGGAACCTCCGATTACTTTTTGGCCGGACGCTCATTGCCTTGGTGGGCGATTGGCGCATCTCTAATTGCCGCCAATATTTCAGCCGAACAAATAATCGGCATGTCCGGATCGGCCTTCGTGATGGGCATAGCAATCGGTGCTTACGAGTGGATGGCCGCCATCACGCTAATTCTCGTGGGCAAATACTTACTGCCGGTTTTCCTCGAACACAAGATCTACACGATGCCACAATTTCTCGAGCAACGATTTGATGCAAGAGTGAAAACCATCCTGGGTCTCTTTTGGCTTGGTCTTTATGTGTTCGTCAATTTAACTGCCATCCTTTGGTTGGGCTCACTCGCGATTAATACAGTCACTGGTTTGGATATCGGGTACGCGTTGGTCCTTCTCGCTGCTTTTGCCACAGCCTATTCACTCTATGGCGGCCTCAGGGCCGTCGCCATGACTGACATCATTCAAGTGGTATTGCTGGTTTTGGGCGGCCTGTTCATCGCCTACATTTCGATGAACGAAATCTCAGGGGGTGCTGGCGTCATTGCCGGGTTCCAAATGGTTCTCGAACAGGCACCGGAGAAATTCGATCTAATATTATCCAAAGACAACCCAAACTATATGAGCTTGCCAGGCATCTCCGTGTTAGTTGGCGGCATGTGGATTATGAATTTATCTTATTGGGGGTTTAACCAATACATCATTCAACGTGCGCTCGCGGCCAAAAACAATCGAGAAGCACAAAAAGGCATTATGTTTGCTGCATTTCTGAAAATGCTGATGCCGGTTTTGGTTGTGCTACCTGGCATCGCGGCGGTCATTCTCACGCCGGACCTCGAGTCGCCAGACCATGCCTATCCGGAAATGATGAAATTACTGCCTACCGGGCTTGCAGGTCTGGTGTTCGCCGCATTGATCGCAGCAATCGTGTCGTCACTGGCGTCGATGATGAACAGCATCTCAACGATATTCACAATGGACATTTACTTGCAGTTCACAAAGAGCACTAAAACGGAATCACAATTAGTGACGGTCGGTCGAGTGACCAGCCTGACCGCTATTATCATCGCCGCAATTGTTGCCCGCCCACTACTCGGTAATTTCGATCAGGCCTTTCAATACATCCAGGACTTCACCGGATTCTTCACGCCTGGCGTCGTCGTCATCTTCCTGATGGGTATCTTTTGGAAAAAGGCAACCGCATTGGGTGCCATTGGTGCTGCGCTCGGCTCTTTCTTCATATCGCTAGGCTTCTATCTATATCTCCCATCCATGCCATTTATGGACAGAGTCGGAATTGTCTTCCTCGCCTGCCTTACTATTGGAGTCGTGGTTTCGATTGCGCAGGGACAGGGCGAACAAGCAAAGGCTATTGACTACGAATCCGTTGATACTTCAACCAGCAATAGCTTCAATCTCGCCGCTGCTGTAATCGCAATGTTACTCATCGCACTTTATGCCACTTGGTGGTAACCGGAGCTCGAACATGAAAATCATCATCAGCGCCTTGGCGATATTTTGCTCAATACTCGCCTTCGCCCAACAAAGTGATACGACGTACGGCGTCGATATCGAAAAAAGTGTCCAAGTCGAAATGCGCGATGGCACGCATCTCTCAGTAGATCTCTATCGGCCGTCAGGAAAGACGGACAAGCAATCGACCATATTGGTGCGCACCCCGTACAGTAAGAATTTCTCAGGCGCCTTTAATGATCCGTATCAGCGATCATTGGTCCGCAAGGGCTACACGTTGGCAATTGCGGATATGCGTGGCCGCTTCGAATCAGAAGGGCTCTACAAACCGGCCGTTAATGAACGAAACGATTCCTATGATTTGGTTTCGTGGATCACTGAACAGTCGTGGTCCGATAACAAAGTTGCAACCATGGGCTGCTCCTACCTCGGCGACGCTCAAGTTATCCTGGCCGCGACTCGTCATCCCAGTCATGTCGCTGCCATACCAATGGCGTCAGCAACCGGCTACCTTGCGGAGGGACGGCCTTGGCAGGCATACGATGGTGGCGTATTCGAGCTTGCACAAACAGCCGGTTGGTTCTCCGGCAGCGGCAGTGAAGTTGTCTATGGCCCCCCTGCGTGGATCGATCGCCAGGAATGGTTTCAGTCAGAGGCATCAAAAGGGTTTGTACAGACGCAGACCCGGAATCAGATCGACTATTACGACTACGTCTCCTCGTTGCCCATCGTCGACATATTGAAGAAATCGGGCGCGCCACCCACCGACTACGTGAACTTTGTATCGAACAACCCAAATGGCGAATATTTTCGCAACCTCGATTGGGCGAAACCTGACGATCGATTCAACACGCCGATGCTGATGGTCGACTCGTGGTACGACTACGGTGTCGCCGAATCTTTAGAGTTGTGGCAACTGGCGCAAGACAACGCGGTCAGTGACACCGCTCGCGACAATCAATTTTTGGTTATCGCGCCGACCACGCATTGTGCTTACACCCGCATGGACGGGAGCGAATTGTGGTCCGCCGGGGATCGCGACATGGGCTCTGTTGGATTTGATTTCCTCGATATGCAAACCCGCTGGTATGACCGCTGGTTGTCAGGCGAGGAAAACGGCATCACCGACATGCCGAAGATCCAGTATTTCCTGATGGGAAAAAATGAGTGGAAAGGCACCGATGTATGGCCTGTGGCGAACACCGAATTCCGGAAATTCTATTTATCGAGTGATGGCAATGCCAATTCCCGTTTTGGTGATGGCCGAATTTCTTTGACGGTGCCCAACGTCGCAAGATCCGATCACTATGTCTATGACCCTGCGACACCCGTGCCGTCCATTGGCGGACAAGCCTGCTGTACGGGATTGGAAACCGGTGCCGGAGCATTTGATCAGTCGGCAACGGAAATGCGCCAGGACGTACTGGTCTATACCTCGGACACGTTGGAAGAAGGCATCGAAGTCACAGGATCATTGGAGGTCGTTCTATACGTATCGTCCGATGCTAAAGACACAGACTTCATGGCCAAGCTGGTGGATGTCTATCCTGATGGCACGGCGTTCAATGTTCAGGAAGGTGCACTGCGCATGCGCTACCGCGAGGGTTTCGAAAATAAGGTCTGGATGGAAACCGGCGAAGTCTACGAAGCGCGCCTGAACCTGCACGCGACGTCGAATTACTTCGGTCCTGGCCACAAAATAAGGCTGGAAGTTTCGAGCTCCAGCTTCCCGCGTTTCGATCGAAACCTAAATACCGGCGGCAACAACTATGATGAGTCAGAATGGGTATTGGCTAAAAACGCCTTGCATCATTCGGCTGATCACCCATCGCACATTATCTTACCGGTAGTCCCATAAACCTTGCTAACGAAAGACAATTCCACTCAGGCGGTGAAGACGTTGATTAAAAGAACGAATAAATATTGGTTAGCGGTGCTGATGACGCTGCTAACGGTTCTTCCAGTATTTGCCGCTGATGTCGTCATGGAGGCACCTGACATACTCCTGACTGGAGTGGGTTTCGACGTTAACGTCGCGGGCCTTGATCCGCAAAGCACTGCCGAATTGCGGTTGAATGGTGAAGTCATCGCGACCTCATCCGACGGAAGTATTGCCGTGTTTGATATCGTATTAAGTGACACGGGCACGGCGAATTTCGACGTAACACAAGGCGGCCATTCAGTTGTCGCGCAGGCGCTAACCATCATTCCGGGTTGGGTCTCACTCTCCCCGCCGGTGATCGCAATCCTGCTGGCGTTTCTGTTGCGATCGGTGATTCCCGCTCTATTTGTTGGCTTGTTTGTCGGCGCCTGGGCAGTGAATGGCATGACCTGGGCTGGCGTTGTTTCCGGATTCTTTGAAACCGTCTCTATCTATATCGTCAATACGTCTATCGATCACGATCATATGACGATCATTGCATTTACCTTCCTCATTGGCGGGATGATCGGAATCATATCGAAGAATGGCGGCATGAACGGAATCGTTAACGCCATCATGCCGTTTGCCAGTTCACCACGGCGCGGCCAGGGCGTGATTGCAACCTTAGGCCTCGCGATTTTCTTTGACGACTATTCCAATACGATGATCGTCGGTAATGCGACTCGACCAATGAGCGACAAGCTGCGAATTTCGCGCGAGAAACTTGCGTATTTGGTGGACTCAACCGCAGCGCCGGTTGCTACGGTCGCCATCATCACGACCTGGATCGGGTTTCAAGTTGGGCTTATAGACTCAGCAATTGAGGGTCTGGAAGGAATCACTGCCACACCTTATGTCCTTTTTCTAAATTCGATTGCCTACAGCTTCTATCCATTCCTCGCTCTGTTCTTCGTATTCCTCATCGTCTACACAGGCAAAGACTTCGGCCCGATGTATCACGCTGAAATACGAGCGCGTAAGAATGGCGAAGTATTGAAGGCGCCACTAGACGGAGCGGTTGCAAAACCCAACGACGATTTCGAGCATAAAGACGGCGTGCCGTGTCGCGCACTCAACGCAATTTTACCGATCGCAACAATGATACTCACCGTCGTAGTCGGGTTGTATATCAGCGGCGAAGGCGAAACGATCACTGACATCATTGGCAGTGCTAATTCTTACGTTGTATTAATCTGGGCTTCGTTACTCGGTTGTCTGGTGGCAGCAATCGTAACGTTGAGCCAAAGAATTTTGAGCCTAGATGAGACGGTCGAAGCATGGCTGGTCGGCGCAAAATTCATGCTGACGGGCCTGGTGCTTTTAGTCATGGCATGGGCCGTCGCAGATGTCGCCACTGTTCTGCAAACAGCGCCTTATTTGATCAGTGTGCTGGGCGATTCGCTGTCTCCTGAAACGCTGCCAGCAATCATTTTCATGTTGGCGGCATGTACCGCGTTCGCCACTGGGTCCAGTTGGGGTGTCATGGCTATCTTGATGCCACTGGTTATTCCGCTGTGTTGGGCCGTACTACAAAGCCATGGAATTGCTGATGCGGAGCACATGCACATTCTGTACTCGAGTATCGCTTGCGTACTAACGGGCGCGGTCTGGGCAGATCATTGCTCACCGATTTCCGACACCACGGTGCTGTCATCATTGGCGACCGGCTGTGATCACATGGATCATGTCCGAACACAACTCCCGTACGCCCTTCTGGGCGGGGTTGCGGCCGTGTTGATTGGGATCCTGCCGGCAGGGTTCGGGCTGCCCTGGTTCTTGTTGTTACCCACCGCCGCAGTGGTGCTAGTCGTTGTGCATCGATTTCTGGCCAAGCCTACCGATTGAATAGGCGCTGAACCCTGGCATAGATCTGCTGTAAACGTACAGAAACGTTGTTAACAAATGCGGATCGTTAGTCTGATACTACTGGCGTGTTGGTTACATCCACCACGCGGGGGTACTAAAGTTTTTCCCTGCCCATCGGGTAGCCAGTAATTAGAGTAAAGACGGATTAAGCACGCAGACCTCGTCGTGGAGGACTTGCGGACGCGAGTTCGATCCCCGCATTTTGGATGATTCGGACGCCCAGGGACTCTCGCGTAATGCGTCTCAGTATGATTTATCTTCGGCGCGATCGTCGCTTTGCCTTACCGCCGGATTAATGACTTTCGGACGTGCCGGGCGGCTGAAAAGCGTGCGCGTAAAACATACATATTTGTTTGACACTTACTAAAACATTATTTATTTTCACTTAGCCGAATTTGGAATTATTTATAATGAAATGGCCTGGAATATTTCTCTGCGTACTCTCTCTTCTTGCCACGCGCGATGCACAAACCTCAATCATTGAGGATCTGGCTCGAAACGCCGAGATTCTGAGCGCCAAGATCTCCCCCCAAGGTGACTATCTTGGTGTCCTGAGGATAGCGGACGACAAGCGATCACTTGTGATCTTCTCTTTTCCAGGAATGAAGTTCTCAAGCCAGTTGAGTTTTCCCGATCGCGATGAGGTTGGCAATTTCTGGTGGGTCAATGATGAGCGGATCGTTGCATCCGTTATTCAGCAGTCAGCCTATCTCGAGGGCGGCAGATCAACCGGCGAGCTGTTTGGGATGAATGCGGATGGCAAGAAAAAACAGTATTTGTTCGGATACCGAGCTGGGATCAACAATAGATCGAGTCGTATAAGGGAAAAAATCGAGACGGAGTACGCCAGCGCTACCATTATGGATCGACTGCCAGCTCATCCCAACGAGATGTTGGTCGGCATACGTCAGTGGACCAGCGGTTTCAGTAGTCATGTCGAATCTGACTGGTTGGATGTCTACTCTGGCAGACGATCAAATAAAGTCCTGGCCGCCACCCCAAACGCACAACTCGTCGCCGATAAAGACGGTGAGATCTGATTTAGTTTTCACACCGATGATGATCAAAACTTCGTTATTCACAGCCGAGATCCCGAGGACGGCACCTGGGCAGAATTTTCGAATACCCCGTACGGTGATGCCCAGACGACCCCGATAACCTCGCTCGAAGATAATAGCGTGCTCGTGAGGCATTCACCTGATGGAGGACCCTATGGGGTCTATAGGATGAACCCCGAAAATGGATCGTTTAAAGAAATTTTTCGCCATGAATATGTTGATGCCGGAGTAGAAGCGGATGACGAGGGCACTCCGTTCGGCATCTATACAACGCCTGGCAGAATTGAATTCACCGCATTGGACGAGAATCATCCGTGGTCGAGAGCAGTACAGGCTTTACAAAGGGTATTCCCCGATGGATCAGTCCGAGTAACCAGTTCTACAGAAGATAACCGGCTTATGGTGGTTCATCTCAGGCAGGACACCAAGACCCCTGAATACTTCCTGTTTGACACTCAGAAAAACAATCTGAACAGCCTTTTCGATTCAAGACCCTGGGTGGATGATTCTAAGTTAGCCTCGATGGAGCCCATTAAATTGACTGCGAGGGACGGACTCGAACTACACGGTTATTTGACCCTGCCCGTCGCCAGTAACGGCAAGAATGAACCACTGATTATCGTACCTCACGGTGGCCCGCACGGACCGCGCGACAGGTGGGGATATCAGTGGTTTGAAGGGTTCATACTGGCCGGCGGCTACGCGATGTTGCAGGTCAATTTTCGCGGTTCGGGTGGCTATGGACCTAAGTTTGAGCGTCTCGGTCACGGTGAGTGGGCGAAGAAAGTGCAGGACGATCTAACGGATTCCGTACGGTGGGCTGTTGATCAAGGAATTGCGGATCCCGATCGAATCTGTATTTTTGGTTGGAGCTATGGGGGCTTTGCCGCGGTGATGAGTATCGCCAAGGAACCCGACCTCTACAAATGTAGCGTGTCTGGCGCAGGGGTTTATGACCAAAATATCCAATACAACGAAGCCGACTTCGCAACAAACACTCGATGGGGTAAGAGATACGTTGACAAGGTGATCGGGCCCAACGAGGAAGACAGGAGACTGGCATCACCCACTACGTATGTTGAAAGCATCAAGACTCCTCTGTTATTGATTCACGGTGAAGAAGATGCACGCGTGCCCATCGATCACGCTCGGGCACTCCAAAGGGCTATGGAAAACGCGGGAAAACCCAGGCCGCGATTGATTCAGCTCGAAAACGAAGAACACACGCCGCGAAATGAGAAAAACAAGGAAGAAATGTTTCGCGAAACGCTTGCGTTTTTCGACAAGTATATAGGGACGAAACCTTAGTTTTCCTCGAAGCGAGGAATCGGTAAGCAGTTGATTTGCCGAGCGACTTCCATGGCCCAATTAGAATTCGAATTTGAATCCAACCTGAATCTTATACACGGATGGCAGTGCGTAGAAGTTTTCGGGATTGATGCCGTCCCAGAAATCGTCAATGGAACCATAGACGTACTGGCCATTAGTATTTAGGGAAACCGAATCAACTGCGGTGAAGCTGAACGGGAAAGAGACTTGTTCCACGCGGCCCCAGTCATCATTTAACAGGTTGCCGAGGTTCTCAATGTCGAGATACAAGTTGAGTCTCGATTGCCCGATGGCAGGTATGTCGAACAGGCTGATTTCCTGCTGGATGCGAATATTGACTCGAGAACGACTCGACGTCGTATCGTGGTTTCGCGGTGTTATCTGACCGCGGAAACCCTCGAGTCCGGCCACAGCGACAAAACTATTGAAGCTCGCTTCCAGTGCAGAATCGTTGCTCAGGGAGCCCGGCGTGTTACTGAAGATTACGTTCGGGTCACCCATCGTCGGCACATACATCAGCTGGCTGTCAAACTGCGCGAATGCTCTATTGCCACCGCATACGGACGAAGGAGGGAATATGCCCTCCCGCATCGTGTAACTGAAGGGCCTGCCGCTGCGATATTCGAAGAACATGCTCACCCGAGTCATGTTGTCACCGAACAAATCCTTGCTCCAGTCGAGCGTGCCATTGACACGGTTCTTGACCAGGAAGTCGGAATTACTGAGGGCCCGACCGTTGCGATCAAACGTGGCCGGGGTGCCGTAGTTCGCGCTGACAAAAGAAGCTTGTGCCGGGTTCACGTCCTTCGCATCCATGTAAGTGTAGTGCAAAGTCATGCCGAACAGACCTACGTTTGTATCCCACGCCTTCTTCACTCGCACGCATCAACGCTTCGCGTTTGAACTCAGGGCTATATCGTTTATAGCGCTTCTTCTTCGTCATAAGACACCTCCACACGCATTATCGCGCACATTTAAAGGTGTCCACCAAACCGAGGCAAGACCAGAACACGCTTAGCGCCTTCATCAAGAGTACCGATCAACCATGCAATCGGCCTCGTATCCTGCATCAAAGCGGTTCCGATACCGCACACTACTGCACGCGTATCTTCGCGAGGCAGTCGCAGCTCGGGCGTCAGGTTAGTGTGATCAAAATGTTACGTGAGACAGCCAAAGAATTGCCTTTAAGGTCATGGCAAACACTACTAGTCTCAAGCATCAGATCTGCTACCTCTCGAACTACCGATGAACGAGTCAACGAAAATAACAGGTAGAGAGTTTCGTCAAGCGCTGGGTACGTTTGCGACCGGTGTCACTGTCGTCACAACCACCGATTCCAACGGGCTTCCACGTGGCTTTACGGCCAACTCGTTTACGTCGGTCTCATTAGAGCCACCATTGATCTTGGTTTGTCTTGCCAGCGATGCGGCGACCTGCCCTGTCTTCACGGACAGCGGCTTTTTCAATGTGAACGTGCTGGCTGAGAATCAGCAAGATGTTGCCTCGATATTTGCCTCACCAGGAGATAAGCGTTTCGATAAAGTCACATGGTCCATTGGCGAAAACGGTCGACCGATTCTCGACGACACGATTTCGCGATTCGAATGCCAGACCAGTGAAGTCTATGAAGCGGGTGACCACGTTATTTTGCTGGGCAGAGTGACTGACTACAATTTCTCCAGCCGCAGTCCTTTGGTGTACTGCCGCGGCTCCTATGTCGAGTTCGGGCTTCTGCAACGCGCAATGGAAGCGGCCAGCAGCGGCAGACTTACGCGAATATCGGCCATTGTTGATTGTGGGGGCTCAATCCTGCTGGCCAAAGACGAAGCCTCCAAAACTTTGGCATTGCCCTCAGCGCCCCACGTTGGCGTGGCAGAGGAAGACGAATCGCTTATTGGCAAGCTTGCTGCGAGTGGAGTTGAAGTCGAGACGACCTTCGTTTGCTCCGTTTACGAAGATACTGCAACCAAAACCAACAACATTGTTTATCGCGGCATCGCGACCAAAGTAGACAAAGCGGCAATTCACGACTACGACCTGGTTGCCCTGGACGATATCCCCTGGGATCAATTGTGCGATGACCCACTACGCATGCTGCTTACCCGTTACATAGAAGAAACAGAGGTAGATGCTTTTGGCGTTTACGTAGGCGACAACGTGCATGGTGAAGTCCATAAGTTGCGCGCCAGATCCTAATTTAACGAACACAGAACGACATGAAGGAACACGAATGAGAATCGGCTATTTTTGCAATATGACCAACTGGTCGCACAAGGCTTACGATGTGTTGATCGATGAAGTGCGTGAGATTGGCGTCCATTGTGACGAAACAGGATGGGACTCCATCTGGTTTACTGAGCACCACTTGAACCATGAAGGAATGGACGCTTGCCCGAACCCGTTGTTGTTCGGCGCCGACATGGCCGCACGCACGAAGCAAATTCGAATCGGTCAGGCAGCGAACATCATTCCGTTCTGGAACCCACTCCGCGTTGCGGAAGACATCGCCGTGCTCGATCACATGTGCAAGGGGCGTCTTGAGGTCGGCATGGGCCGTGGCGTATACGGCCGCGAAGCAATCCACATGAACCCTAAAGCCGATCTCAATGACCAAGCGAAAAATTTTCGCTTGTTTAACGAGTCGCTGGAAATCATGAAGAAAGCCTGGACTGAGGATTTATTTAGTCACGACGGGGAGTTCTACGCCTACCCAGCGAAGGACTTCGTGTGGAAGCACGACATGAGCCCCCCTGACCCCAGCTTCATGGATATGGAAACCAACACTCTGACGAAAATCGGTGTCGTGCCAAAACCATATCAAAAACCTCACCCACCCCTTTGGCAGGTTGTTGACGGACACCGATCAATCGATTGGGCGGGACGAAATGGTTTGAATTGCATCATGTGGATACCCACGGTCAAGGCGCTCAAAGAGCGTTTCGAGGTTTATCAAACAGCGCGTTCTGAAACAGAAGGACGAGATGTTCCACTAGGTGAAGGGATTTCCTTGGTACGCGATATGTTTGTCGCTGATTCGATGGACGAAGCGCGCGAAAAAGCAGCGGAAGGAATCATGACCTACATACGTTGGATCGCGCATTGGCGCGGCTTGGGTAATCACATGAATCCGGGTGAAGAACTACCGGAAACACCGGGTAAGCTGGATCTGTTGGACTACGACTTCCTGCATCCACGCAATCTACTCTTCGGCACACCCGACTACGTTGCCGAAAAAATTGATGAGCTCAAAACCGAACTCAATTTGCAGCATTTACAGGTATGGTCGAACTTCCCCGGCATGAATCATGACGACGTGATGCAGAGTGTTCGATTATTCTCCGAAAAAGTCTTACCTCAATTCGCCGACTAGAGGACGGATCGGAATGCATCGGTGACAACCGCTTATGATGTTTCGGGCACTGGCCCTACGGTCATCCTCGTGCATGGCCTTGGCCTGAATCGAAATATGTGGTGCTGGCAGCGCGAGGCCTTGGCGGCCGATCATCAAGTCATTCAATACGATCTACTCGGTCACGGCGAAAGCGCGAAGCCAACGGGCCTTTATTCAATGGAGCGTATGGTCGAGCAGATCGCCGAGTTAATGGCTGCATTAAACATTCCGAAGGCCACATTGATCGGGTTCTCCCTTGGTGGTTTGATCGTTCGTGCTTTCGCGTTGGCACATGCTGATAAAACCCAAGCCCTGGTGATACTCAACTCCGCGCATGCAAGAACTCGTCCGCAGCGAAATGCGATTTTAGAGCGAGTAAAGCAAGCAGAGGAAGACGGCCCAGGCGCCACAATCGACGCCGCGTTGGTGCGATGGTTCAGCGAAGATTTTAGCAGACAAAACCCACGCGTATTGGATCAGGTGCGAACCTGGGTAACGCAGAACGATGTGGACGCCTATCCTGCCGCGTATCGTTTATTAGCCAATGGCGATATTGGTCTGGAGAAAACGATTGCTGCCATTGAGTGCCCAACCTTAATAATGACCGGCGAGGAAGACTTCGGAAACTCGCCCGAAATGGCAGGTCAGATGGGGGCCATTATGCCGAACGCTAAAGTTGCGATTTTGCCAGGTCTGCGGCACATGGCGCTGGCGGAGAACCCTGAGATGGTTAATTCAATACTCTTGGAATTCCTTGGGCACCATTCGACCGTTTGATCACCGCGTAATTTAGGAACTAACTATGGCGAGCAACAAAGAAATCATTGGTGAACCGCTGGTAATCGGCGGAAGGACACTCTCACTTTCACGTGCCGTACGCGCTGGCGATATGATCTACCTAACTGGGCAGATACCGATGCAAGATGGCGCACCAATGACCGACGGCAGCATTGAGGATCAGACTCGAAGCTGCATCGAGAATATTCGGGCAACGCTGCAGTTGACGGGTTGCGATCTCGACAATATCGTTAAGACGACCGTATGGCTGAAAGATCGCGCCGACTTTCCTGGCTTCGACAAGACCTACGGTGAATATTTCAGCGATGCGCCACCCGCCAGAACCGGTCTGGTAGGTGAGTTTCTGGTCGACATCAAAGTCGAAATTGAATGCATAGCGTACGCAGGCTAACAAAAGACGAGACAAGCACATGACGGCACTAAAAAATTATCAAATGTACATCGACGGTCAATGGGTCGATGCGGAAGATGGCGATTCGTTCACGAGCGTCAACCCGGCTACTGGCGAGGAATGGGCCCGCATACCCGCAGCAACGGCCGCAGACGTCGATCGGGCCGTTAACGCGGCGCATCGCGCGTTCACGTCCGGTCCTTGGTCAACAATGTTGCCGACCGAACGGGGCGCACTACTCCGCAACCTCGCTGAGTTAATGAAGAAACATTCCGAGATGCTGGGCAGAACTGAGACTGTTGACACGGGAAAATTGTTTACCGAAACGCGTTGGCAAGCCGCTTATCTCTCGAACTACTATCACTACTACGCGGGACTTGCCGACAAAGTACACGGCGCCACCTTGCCGATTGACAAGCCCAACATGTGGGCAATGACGGTACGTGAGCCGCTTGGGGTTGTTGCCGCAGTTGTCCCCTGGAACTCACAACTCTTTCTCGTTGCGGTCAAGATCGCCCCCGCGCTAGCAGCGGGTAACACGGTCGTATTAAAAGCTTCGGAACATGCTTCTGCTGCGATGCTTGAGTTCGGCAAAGTTTTCGAAGAAGCCGGTTTTCCTCCCGGAGTGATCAACATTGTTACCGGCACCGGCGACCCTTGTGGTGCTGCACTAACATCGCATCCTCTGGTCGATCGCATTAGTTTTACGGGTGGCTTGAACGCCGCCCAGCAAATAATTCGCAATTCCGCGGAGAATTTCGCGGAAGTCTCGTTAGAGCTCGGCGGCAAATCACCCATGGTGATCTTTGACGACGTCGATATCGAAAATGCAGTGAACGGTATTTTGCTGAGCATCTTTAGCGCCACCGGTCAGAGTTGTGTTGCTGGCTCACGCCTGCTTATCCAGGACTCGATGTACGATCAACTCATTGAAAAGGTCGCCGCACGGGCAGCGCAAATTAGAATTGGCGATCCGTTGGACGACAACAGTCAAATGGGCCCGCTCGCCACATTGGGACAACTCGAGCGTATCGAGGAAACGGTTGCCAATGCGATTGAGAATGGCGCCACACTGGTTCACGGCGGCAAGGTGCCGGATCATACCGATAAGGGCTGGTATTACGAACCTACGATCGTTTCCTGTCCAAGCCAGAACCTCAGAATTGTCCGCGAAGAAATGTTTGGCCCCGTCGTGAGTGCATTAAAGTTTAGCGATGAAGAGGAAGCCGTGGCACTCGCAAATGACTCACGATTCGGACTCGCCGCTGGCGTGTTTACCCGGGATATCGGCCGTGCGTTGCGCGTTACGAAAGCGATTCGTGCTGGCATAGTATGGGTGAACACCTACCGGGTCGTTTCTCCTATGGCGCCATTTGGCGGATTCAAAGACAGTGGTCATGGTCGCGAATCGGGTCTTGACGCGATTTACGATTACACGCGGGCCAAAACTGTTTGGCTCAATACATCACCGGATCCGATCGACGATCCATTTCGAATGCAATAACAGAGTGAATCGATGACAAGCAAAAAATTTGAAGACGGACTGAAAGTCCGCAAAGAAGTTCTCGGCGAGAAATACGTCGACGCTGCACTAAAGAACGTCGACGATTTCAATCGGCCCATGCAAGAACTCGTAACTGAGTATTGCTGGGGCAGCATCTGGACTCGAGAAGGACTACCACGCAAAACGCGGAGCTTACTCAACCTCGCGATGCTAACGGCACTCAACCGGCCACACGAAGTGCGCGCGCATGTATTGGGCGCCATTAACAATGGTGTGACTCGAGACGAAATCATGGAGACCTTACTTCAGGCTGCCGTTTATTGTGGCGTGCCTGCGGGCATCGATAGCTTCAGAACAGCCAAGGCCGTATTCGCTGAATTGGATGAACAGGAACAAATATGAATAGAAATGTCATTATTACTTGCGCCGTCACTGGCGCGGGAGACGCGTGGTCGCGACATCCGGATTTGCCGGTCTCAACAGATCAGATTGCCGCAGCAGTATTGAGCGCAGCGGAAGCAGGTGCGGCTGTTGCGCATATTCACGTACGCGACCCGCAAACCGGGCAAGGCTCACGTGACGTAGACTTATTTTCTGCCGTGGTTGAAAAGGTTCGCGCCAGCGACACAGACGTCATCATCAATCTCACCGCTGGCATGGGTGGCAGCTGGTTTCCGTCCGAAGATGGCGACCCTAGCATGCCCGGCCCCGGCACCGACATGATTGGCCCGGCAGAACGACTCGCCCATGTCGACAAAGTACGTCCGGATATTTGCAGCCTGGATTGCGGCACAATGAACTTCGGCGAAAATGAAACCTATATCAGCACCCCGGGTTACCTGACCAAGATGGCGGAACTCACACAAAGTTGGGGTGTGAAGCCCGAGATGGAGGTTTTCGATCTCGGGCACGTTCGTCTGGCCAAAGAGTTAATCAATCGCGGTGTCATTGATGCGCCGCCAATGTTCCAAATTTGCCTCGGCATACCATGGGGTGCAGATGCCGATACAGAAAGCATGCTGGCTATGCGTAACGCATTACCACCAGGTGCGAACTGGGCGGGCTTCGGGATTTCGAGAATGGAAATGCCAATGGTTGCCCAGGCAGTGCTGCTCGGAGGGCATGTACGCGTTGGTCTGGAAGACAATCTATATCTAGATAAAGGTGTGCTTGCGTCAAACGCCGACCTGGTGACGAGAGCGACGGAAATTATTAGCCGTCTCGGCGCGAAAGTTGCAACACCGGATGAAGCACGCGCGATACTCGGTTTGCGTAAGTGAGACCCGTCAACAACGCCAGGAGAAAGCAGTGAAGGAAGCTCGAATAGATAAGGTTCTATTCTTCGCAGCAACCGGCATCGCCATCGCTGTCTGTATTCCTTTGGGGCTCATACCCGAACGAGCAGAGCTGTTTGTCTCAGAACAATACGTTTGGATTTCAAGCAATCTGGGCGTGTTTTATCAAATGTTTGCCGTGCTCGCATTTTCCTTTCTTATTTGGCTGGCGCTCGGCAAGTACGGCTCAATCCGTCTCGGCGGCACGGGTGACAAACCGGATTATTCGACCTTTTCCTGGGTTGGCATGTTGTTTTGTGCTGGGACCGGCGCCTCTTTACTGGTCTGGGCCGGTGTTGAGTGGGCGTTTTACATTGACTCACCCCCCTTCGGCGCAGTGGCACGCTCTGCCGAAGCGATCGAGTGGGCGTCGTCTTACGGCGCGTTCCATTGGGGCGTTGCTGCATGGAGCTTCTACGCGTTGCCAACGATTGCGATTGCCTATCCCTATTACGTGCGCAACGTCCCGTACCTGCGTGCCAGCACTTCTTTGCACGCGATTCTCGGTAAGGACGGTGGAAACTCGCCAATAGGCCGGGCAGTCGATTTGGCCGCGATGATTGCGCTACTGGGCGGCGCCGGTACATCGCTAGGTGTAATTACGCCGACAATAGCGGCAAGCGTTGCCGAGTTACTCAACTTGGAGACCTCCTTTTCGCTCGAGCTCATTGTCATGGCCGTGTGTATTGGATTGTTTGGCGCGAGTGTTTATCTCGGTCTGGATAAGGGCATCAAAAGACTGAGCAATATCAACGTCGTTTTGATTCTTGGCTTGCTTCTGTTCGTACTGATCGTTGGACCAACCCTTTTCATTCTCAAAAACTCACTCAATACCACCGGCGTTCTGTTGCAAAACTTTATACGGATGATGACCTGGACTGATCCGGTCGAGAAGTCTGGATTTGTTGAAACCTGGACGGTGTTTTATTGGGCGTGGTGGATCGCTTTTGCGCTTCCCGTTGGCGTCTTTATTACACGAATTTCGCGTGGCAGAACCATTCGGCAGGTCATCCTGTCAATGCTTAGTTTTGGTACGTTCGGTTGCTGGCTTTTCTATTTCATTCTAGGCAACTATTCACTCTCACTCGAGTTAAGCGAAACCTTTTCGGTGACTGGCAGCCTTGCCGAGAACGGCATGTACGTTACGGTCGAAAATATTATCTCAACCCTGCCATTTGGCATTGCCGCGTTATCGTTATTTATTATTGCCAGCGTCATCTCCGTTGCTACAACCTATGACTCGGCGTCTTACACACTGGCATCCACGGCGACACAGGAATTGAAGGAAGGTGAAAATCCGGCTCGATGGCATCGCCTGTTTTGGGCCGCGATTTTAGGTCTGGTGCCCGTATTCATGATGTTCGTTGGCGGGTTGGACATCATCCGCTCGGGCGTTCTGGTGGCTTCGTTGCCTCTCTTACTCATCGGCGTAGCAATGATCGTGTCGCTCGTAAAATCTCTAAGAGATCATTAGGAGCGCGCTACAACATGATCCGCTCCACTCGTAGGAGCGGCATCCTGCCGCGATAAGAAGATAAATCTACGTAATTGATCAGACCCGGATCGCGGCTGGAAGCCGTTCCTGCGCTTGTTTCAACAGCTCGCTAGGATGCCTCTTCGACGATCCAATCGATAAAGTCTTGTACCTGAGGTAATGGCGACAATGACTTCGGTACAACGGCATACACCGTTTGATTTTGCGTTTGCTGCTCTCCAAGCGGTCTCACGAGACGACCATCCGATAAAAATTCGTCGACGAGACCGCTAAAGCCCAAGGCGATACCCTCCCCCTGTAGCGCCAGTTGCATCACGTTGTCGTAAGAATTTAGACCCATCAATCGAAACGACGGCGGCACCCGAATATCCATTGCATTCAACCACCACCACCAATCTTCTGTTGAGTGCGTTGCGCCGTCGAGGTTAATGAGTGTGTGCCGCAATAAATCCTCTGTCGCCGCTAAGGGCGTCGTTGAATCCAAGTAGAGTTGAGAGCACACGGGGAACGCGAAAACATCAAATAAGCGAATCGGCGTCAATTCTGGCCAACGACCATCGCCATAGCGCAAGCCAACATCGATGCCATCGGTAATGAGATTTTGCAGTTGGTCCGAGATAGCGATGTGAATTTCGATATTTGGAAATCGTTTGCGAAATTCTGCCAGACGTGGCGTTAGCCAAAATGATCCAATCGCTATCGTCGCGCCAACGGTGATCTTGAAGTTTTGACGCGGTGCTCGAATTGTCCCCGAGACATAAGCGATCTTTTCGAGACTGTCCCGCACAACGACTTGCAATTTCTTACCTTCAGGGGTTAGAGCGATGGCGCGGTGCAAGCGCTCAAATACTTTCACCCCGAGGTGCTCTTCAAGCACCCGGATGTGACGACTGACCGCCTCGCGACTGATACGAATCTCCTCACCGGCACGAGTCAAACTCAAGTGTCGAGAGGCTGCTTCAAACGCAACCAGACTCTTTAAGGGTGGGAGATTGGCGGACAGGCTTTGCATGAACTAAATGTTACGCGAAAACCAGCCAATTTCAATTGCCGGAACACTCACTACCTGGGGAAACCTCTGATTAACTGGAAGCCGTAATTTGGAATTGAAAGTTTGTCTTTCTCCAAAACGGATATGCCGATCATAGATAGTTCAGAAATCGAGGGTCCGCTTACGACCGAGTGGCCAATGGTTGACCCCTGCTTACTCGCCGGGATCGAAAACGTCCTCAATTTGTTGTTCGAAAAGGCGAGCAATCTTGAAGGCCAGTGGGAGTCCGGGATCGTATTTGCCGGTTTCGATGGCATTAACGGTTTGTCGGGAGACCTGAAGCTGGTCGGCAAGGGTTGCCTGCTTCTTTGAGTTCGGCGGTGATCTTCGCGGCCCCATACACGCCATTGCTGTCGATGTGAATGCCTCGGATCAAAACCATGAGTCGCCGGTCTATCTTTGCCCGCTGACGCTCAGGTCGGATTCGCCAGACGTAGTAACCGCTTCTCGATACACGCAGCACGCGGCACATCATTCCCATTGGGTATTGGTTGCGGCGTCGATCGATACAGATGTATCTCATTTCGACTACTTGGCAAAGAAAACCGCTGTAGATTCAACGGGTGGCTGCAACAGATACTCTGAATGTGTCCATAACGGAGAGTTATCTGATGAAAAGAACATATACACAGGAAGAACGCGATCTTGCCTTTGATTTGTGGAAACAAGGTGCTGGCTTCAGCGATATAG
>JABIUH010000288.1 GCA_018701055.1 Woeseia sp.
GAGCAGTTGCCCAGGTGTCATCTCCACTCCGTCGGCTTGGTACGTCGTCTTTTCCCGGGCAATCACTTCGCTCACGCGGTCTCCGGCAACGTCATCGAGGGTTGCGAGGCGCTGATCAAGCAAACTCAATGCCACAGTGGATCCACGGGAAACCCGACCGCTCGTGGGGGAGAGACTTCCTTCAAGGAGCTTGAGGACGGTGGTTTTCCCGGCTCCATTTGCACCGAGAATGGCGACTAGTTCGCCTGGACGAATGGTCAGCGATGCATTGCTAACAAGTTCGATTCCATCCACCGTGACTGAAACATTATCTGCCTTTAGGTCAACCATGGATAGATCGCCTTTGCACCGCAATCCAGATAAAAGCAGGTGCGCCTATCAATGCAGCAACGACGCCCAACTTCAATTCAGTCGTCGTTGGCAATAACCGCACGCCTATATCAGCGACGACGAGTATCAGCCCGGCCAAAATTGCCGACGGCAAGAGACTGCGAGCCGGATCGTGATTAACGAACGGGCGCACGATGTGCGGCGCTACGATTCCGACAAAACCGATCGCGCCTGCCAGTGCTACCGCAGCACCGGTCGCCAGACCGGCACCCAAAACGACAGCAATTCTTTGCCTACGCAAGTTAAGTCCGACGCCGCTGGCCGCTTCTTCACCCAAGGTCAGCGCAGATAATCCGCGTCGCGTCGAAAAGAGTATAGCCATGCCGACAGCGACGAACGGTACCGTGATTTGTAAATCCTCAAAACTACGATTGGCAACCGAACCCAACATCCAGTTGATCATGTCGGATAAAGAAAATGGGTTGGGTGCAAGATTCAACAAAAGTGACATAGCGGCGGCCGCGAAACTTGAAAGTCCGACACCCAGCAATATAAGTGTCACCACGGACTTGATACGAATTGCCGCCATTGCCAGAAATGCAGTCGCCACCAGGGCACCCGCGATCGAGGCCATCGGTAGAAAATAAACCGACCCCGCTGCCAGACCATAATAAAGGGTAAACGTAGCAGCGAGCGCGGCACTTGCGGTGACTCCCAAAACGCCGGGTTCCGCCAATGGATTTCGCAACAGGCCTTGCAGAGCAGCACCACTAATACCCAATGCTGCGCCGACGACGAACGCAGCAAGCGCACGGGGCAGGCGAATCTCCCAAATCACAATGACATCCGCAACCGGTCCTTGCCCGAATAAGGCCGCTATCACGCGAGATAGACCCAATGGTGTAGAGCCCGAAACGCAGGCTGCCGTAATGCCCAACAACGAGGCGAACAGTAGCGATGGAATCAGGAGGCGAGATTTCATCTGACCTCGTTCCCCACCGCTGCCAATGCTTCAATCGCGTCGAGCAAAAACCACCCGCCACAGGAAGTCCACGCGCCCTGCAACATAACGGTCGGCAGATCCTGCATTTGGCGTCGCGCCAGCGGGTGCCGCATAGCACTCCAGAACCCAGCGTGATTGGCGTTCTCGTCAAAGAATGCGCCTGCTGCGATATCCGGGCTGGTATAGGCAAGGCGTTCTAACGGAATAGAATGCCAACCATCACGTTGCTCGAAATTTCGATGCCCGGCCGCCAAAATCATTTCGTCAATAAGTGTACCGGGTCCACTCGTTACACCCGTCGGAGTCAAATACAAAACCGTTCGTCTGTCGTCAGGCTGGGTAATCGCGGCAAGTCTTGCGTTCATTTCCTGGACAATTTTCCGGCCTTTTTCGGGATCCCCCAAGCCAGAGGCGACTTCCATGATTGTCCGGCGTATTCCCTCGATATCGTTAGCAATCGGAACTTGCAGTACCGGGACACCGGCGCGCTCGAAGAAGGTCGCGGCGTTTGGGCCGCCACCATAAGAAGTCACCACTAAATCGGGGCCTATCGATAGCACATCTTCTGCCAAAGGTCGGACTTGCCGAATTCCTGTGGCAGTTTCCCGCATATAGGAAAAGTGCGTATCCGCATCCGGTGATACAGCAAGAATACGGGACCTTGGCAGAAGTTTGAGAACAAACTGATCAGCGCAATAGTCCAGACTCACCACTCTGGCAGGCGCGTCATTAGCGAGCGCGGAATCGCTCCCGGCGAACAACAGGCCTGCAACAAGAAGGGTGAGTCGCGACCGCATCAGTTCAGAACCTCAATTGCGCACCAATACTTCCCGAAACGCCCGGCGTTCCGTAGCCAAGAATCTGTTGGTACTCGCGATCCAGAAAATTTTCGATGCGCCCGTAGATCTCGATCGAGTCGCTCATCTGATAACGCCCGGCCACGTCGACTCGCGTCCACGACCCAACCATGCCGTTAGGGTCAACTTCGCTACCGTTGTAGCGCACTAGCAGGTTTCCTGAAAAGGGTCCGTTCGGGTCAACCGAAATTGTAATATCGCCTGTTTGTTCCGGCACGCGAAGTAACTTGGTGCCCGTTCCATCCACAGCGTCAATGTCAGCATAGCTTGCTGACACTCGTGCCCAGTCGTTGAACTGGTAACTGCCATACAATTCGATTCCCGATGTCTTCGCGACCGCTATGTTTTCATAGCCCCCTATTGCGAACGCAAAAGTGATGAGATTAGTCGTATCCTGATCAAAATAAGTTAGACCCAACTCTCCCCTATTATCTGCGGTACGTACCGTAACGCCTACGTCAAACGCATCGGATACTTCGGGCATGAGGTTGACATTCGCGGCAAGCGCGCCACAACAAAAGAAGGTGGTTTGGAAAAGCGTCGGCGCCTTAAACCCTTCGCCCCAACTTGCACTTAGTGTTATCTGTTCATTTGGATTGTATGCAGCCGCAAGTCGACTCGTCGTTTCTCCGCCGAAACGTTCATGATCATCCCGACGAACGCCGGCCGTCATTGTTAGCGAGTCACTTGGTCGAAATTCATACAGCGCGAACAGACCGTCAATCGAAGTACCTTCACCGCTCGCTTCACTGTCTTCTCTTTCAACGCCGAAAGCCACGCGATTAAGTTCATTAATGGACATATTTCCCTGATAGCGGAAAATCGTTCTGTCACCCTCACTCGAAAATGCGGGTAAGCCGCCGCTAAAACTATCGCGCTCAATGTCTGAAAACCCGACGAGCAAAAGATTCTCGAGCTTTCCGTCAAACAACGGAATCTGCAATGACAAGTTCGCACTCAGCTCTTCTGTTTTGGCAACATCATCACCATCGGCGACATTTCCCTGGGCACCAAAAGAAAAGCTATCAAAGTCTGCCTCGGCATCTGTCCAAATCAATGCAGCATGCAACCGCGCATCACCGGCTAAATTGATCCCGCCACTTGCACTAATTGTGGTTGATTCAAAACCATCGTCTTCGGCATTACCGTTGCGTTCGTCGGCTTTAGAGATACCGTCAACGGTATTGCTGCCTGCAGCAAGTCGAAAATCGAAGCGCTCTCCCGACCCGCTCACTTCCGCTCCACCGCGAAACAAGCCGTAAGAACCTGCTTGGGCGTACACGTTGCCGCCGATGCCGTCCGCGGGTCGCTTGGTCACAATATTGACCACTCCACCGATAGCATCCGTACCCCACAAAGTAGATTGCGGGCCGCGCAGAATTTCAATTCGAGCAACGCTGGCTGGGTCTAGCCTCGCGAAATCAAATCCACCGCCTGGCGACGACGGGTCGTTAACGACAACACCGTCAACGATAACCAGCGTTTGCTCACTTGACGCACCGCGAATTCGAACGGTAGCGGCTCCACCAAAAGCGCCATTCTGATTGATCGTTACACCGGGGGCGGTAGCAATTGCATCAACGACGAAGTCGACTCCAAGCGCCCGAATGTCGTCGGCGGTAATAACCGTGACGCTCGATCCAACTTCCGTACCAGATTGTACCATGCGCACGCCGTAGACGACTACTTCGTCTTCTACGGTCTCTGACTCTTGTGCGAATACCAAAACCGATTCGAACAACATCAGGCTCGCGACAATCGACCCGAATATTTCCTTTTTCATTTTGATTTCTCTTGCGTGACCGACCGTCAATCTTGGGCACGCAATAAACGACATTATTCGGCTGCACCAACTTGCAGTGCGACGGGCCGACTAAATGTCGTTTCACGGGAATGGGTATTCCGGCTCTAAAAGTTAATCCGACCTCGAGCGAACGACGCGATGGCAGGTTTCCTGGTTTACTGATCAATACTGCTGACCGCCTTCCCAGGACACGTGTCCTAGTGGCTCGACTGGCCAGCAACTCCCAGCTTACAGTTGCGGATACAACTCCGGATTTACACCGGATTCCCTCTTAGCTCTGCAACAACAGAGCAC
>JABIUH010000063.1 GCA_018701055.1 Woeseia sp.
CACAGCGCAGACTATTCTCGTTCGTCTATTGCTTTCCAGCGCTCGTAAATGTCATTGCTCCAAAGGCTTTGACACCAAGCGATTATGGAGCGCCGTTCATCTCGGTCGAGTACCGTACCAAAACCCGGCATTACGCCGCCGAATTTTGCGCCGCCATCGACAATCGTTTGCTCCAAAAGATCGAGCGGATGATGCCAGGTGTGGGCCGACCCATCGAGAGGGGGTGGCGGATAGACGCCATTCGCGTCCGGAGTGCGCCATTCCGCGGTGGCACTGCCGTCGGCGCCATGGCAAACAGCACAATGACCTTGGTACGAAGATTCGCCATCGCTCACCTGGGCTGCAGTGTACCAACGTCCCGGCACCGGCTGTTCAGGAACAGAATCTTCTACGCAAGCGTAAAGTATGATTCCGAACATCAATATTGCATACCGCAGGTCAGGTACACAAACCAAACGAAGGAAATTCGATGAAAGCATCAGATTTACTGGTCCAGTGTCTCGAAGAAGAGGGAATTGAATACATTTTCGGCGTTCCCGGCGAAGAAAATGCGGATTTCATGATGTCGCTGGAGAAGTCGACTAAAATCAAATTCATTCTCACGCGCCACGAACAAGGCGCTGCATTCATGGCGGAAATCTACGGACGCCTAACGGGCAACCCCGCCGGCTGCCTTGGGACGCTTGGTCCAGGCGCCACCAATCTAATCACTGGCGTTGCAGACTCGAATATGGATCGGGCACCAATGCTGGTGCTGACCGGCCAGGGCTCCACAGACAGACTGCATAAAGAGTCTCATCAAATAATGGATGTCGTCAGCATGTTTCGCCCGGTAACTAAGTGGGCCGCAACCATATTAAACGCTGACACCATTCCCGAGATCATCAGAAAAGCCGTGCGTATCGCGCGCTCAGAAAACCCCGGTGCCGTTCATATCGAACTACCAGAGGACATTGCAACGCTAGAAACGAGCAAACGACCGATGACGCCGCGGCGCTTTCGACGCTCTGTTCCAGACGACAAAATAACCGATCAGGCTTTTGCCATGATCGCGGCCGCAAAACGGCCAGTGATCATTGCAGGCAATGGCTGTATTCGCCGCAGAGCAAGCAAGCAGCTACGGTTGTTTTGTGAGAAAACCGGCATTGGTGTCGTCAGTACATTCATGGCCAAAGGCTCGGTGGATATGGATGCGCCCTATTGCTTGTATACCGTAGGCCTCGGCAACAAAGATTTAATTTCTCGCGCGATCGACGACGCCGATCTCGTCATTGCACTTGGCTTTGACATGGTTGAGTACCACCCGCAACTGTGGAATCCAAACGGTGACAAGACGATTATCCATGCCGATTTTCTCGCCGCCGAAATTGATGAACACTATCACCCGGAAATAGAACTCATTGGCGATCTCGCACACGCGATGTGGATGTTAAATGAACGAGCCGATGCCGCAGCGCCCTTTGATTTTGATTTTGCTAATCAAGCCGCCTGTCGCAAAGCTATGGCTAGTGATTTTGCGGAACACAAAGACGACGAAACCGTTAGCAGCATACGTCCGCAAAAGATCTTGTGGGACACCCGCGAAGTAATGGGGCCGAACGATATTTTACTATCCGACGTTGGCGCTCACAAAATGTGGATAGCACGTCATTATCAATGCCATGAACCGAACACTTGTTTGATCCCGAACGGTTTTTGCTCGATGGGATTCGCCCTGCCCGGCGCAATCGCTGCTGATATTGTGCATCCGGACCGACGCATTCTTGGCATTGCAGGTGACGCAGGATTCCTGATGAACGTTCAGGAGATGGAAACGGCGCGGCGAATCAACAGCAATATCGTCATGCTGGTTTGGGAAGACAACGAATACGGATTGATCGCCTGGAAACAGGAAAGCCACTTCGGGCATCACACAGATCTAGCTTTTGGCAATCCCGACTGGATAAAACTTGCGGACTCTTTCGGTTGGAACGGGCACTTCGTTTCTGATAGTGCAGATTTCGCCACAACGCTGGATAGCGCCTTTGAAGAAACCGGACCCAGCCTTGTCGTCGTGCCAATCGACTATCGTGAGAATGCATTGCTAACTAAGAAACTTGGCGAAATTACATGCCAGATCTAAATATCGCGGACGCCAACTTCCTGAAACGACTACTGCTACAAAGTGAGCTTGATCCAACGGGTCGCGTAGCAGTTCACTCGCCTTACGACGGCACAGCCCTTGCGACGGTGATGACAGGCGGCAGCGAACACGTCGAAGATGCGCTGGCAGCAGCGCACAAATTGCATAAACGACGGGCCGACTGGTTATCCATTCCGGAGCGTGTAGCCGTTCTTCACAGACTTGCGACGCTAATGGAAGGGCAGCGAGAAGAACTTGCCCTCCTCGCTACCAGCGAAGGCGGTAAGCCGTTGCAGGACTCCAGGGTTGAAGTTACGCGCGCCATCGATGGAATTCATTTGTGTGTCGAAGAATTACGCGCAAATCGCGGCACCGTCATCCCACTTGGGTCGACTACTGCGACTCAAAACCGCAGCGCCTACACACAAAAAGAACCTATCGGCGTCGTGGTGGCGGTAAGTGCGTTTAATCACCCGCTCAATCTCATCGTCCATCAGGTCGCACCGGCAATTGCCGCAGGCTGTCCAGTGATCGTCAAGCCAGCCGGCGATACACCATTGTCATGTTTAAATTTTGTGCAATTAGTACATGACGCCGGGCTCCCGCCTGCATGGTGTCAGGCAATTGTCACCGACAGCAACGCAACTGCTGAATTATTGGTCACCGACTCGCGAGTCGCATTTTTTAGCTTTATTGGTAGTAGCAAGATTGGCTGGATGTTGCGTAGCAAATTAGCACCCGGTACACGATGCGCGCTCGAACATGGCGGTGTTGCTCCGGCAATCATTCTCGACGATTTCGCCTTTGACGCCGCTATAGCCACAATCACCAAGGGCGGTTTTTATCATGCTGGGCAAGTATGCGTATCGGTACAGCGCGTTTTCGCACCGGTTGCCAAAGCGCGGCAATGCGCAGACGCACTAGCGAGTTCTGCCAGTCAATTGCGCGTAGGCGATCCGGTGGACGAAAGCACAGAAGTAGGTCCCCTCATTCGCAGCGCAGAGATAGATCGGATCGATGCCTGGGTCAATGAAGCCATTGCTCAAGGCGGAGAATTGATCTGTGGCGGAAAACGGCTGGATAACAATTGCTATACGCCAACGGTCATCCTAAACCCACCCGAAGACGCCAAACTAAGCAGACTTGAGGTATTCGGCCCAGTGGTATGCGTATACCCATACGACGATGTTGCAACCGCGATCGCCCAGGCCAACGATCTGCCCACGGCATTTCAAGCCGCCGTATTCGGTAACGATTTCGATCAACTCATGGATGTCAGTCAGCAATTGGATGCATCCGCGGTCATGATCAACGACCACACAGCGTTCCGGGATGATGTGATGCCGTTTGCCGGATTACGTGAATCAGGCCTCGGAACCGGTGGCATTCCCTACACCTTGGAAGACATGCAAATCGAAAAGATGACCGTTCTGCCAGCCCGACGCAGCAATGAGCGACACGCGCGTCGTCATTGTCGGCAGCGGGTACGGCGGCACGTTAATTGGCAATGTATGCGCCGCCTGGCACGATCATCGCGCACCGAGTAGTTTGTACGTACCGATCAGCGATTAAACCGAAAGGGTCCAGCGTCGATTTCTGGCGACCGATTGAGCAACAGATCCGCTAATAGACTTCCGGAACCCGCTGCCATCGACCATCCCAAGGGTCCGTGACCCCCATTGACGAACAGTCCCGATATTCCCGTTGGGCCAATGAACGGTCGTCCATCGCTGCTCATCGGCCGCAAGCCCGCCCACGGGCGTAGCAATTCTCGATCCACTCTAGTCGCAATTTGCGGAAACACAGCCGCAAAATCGTTAAAGGTATTTTCGATACGCACCGATGACGGCTTTTTGTCGAAACCCGTAAATTCTGCCGTGCCAACAATGCGCAGACGACTGCCATACACATTGACCACTGAATGCGTCAAATCGTCAACCACCGACACATTCGGCAATTGACCTAGCCTCTCCGTATCGATAGTCAGCGAGTACCCTTTTGCTGGCCGTATGGGCGCATCGAGTCCTGCCGTTTGCAACAACATTGGCATCCGTTCGCCGCATGCGACCACAACGTTATCAACTTCCAGAATGCCGGCTCGTGTTTCTACACCACGAATGGCGTTTCCATTTGTGATCAGTTTTATAACAGCAGCATCTGTTTGAATGTCGCTACCACTTGCCTCAATTGCCTTAGCAAGCCCGCGACAATAGAGATGCGCATCGCCACGCGCATCATCGGGCAACCAAATGCCGCCTAGTAACTGGTCCGAAATTGGCTCTAAGGTGGGCTCAAGCTCAACGACTTCAGGAACACTCAATTCGCGCCAATTGAGACCAAATGCCGCAAGCGTTTCACAGAGTTCTCGGCGACTCGTAAAATGATGGGCGTCTTTGAAAGTGCACAAGGTGCCGCGTTCTGCGAGGTCGAATTCGAGATTCAATTCACGCGCTATCTCGAGCGTCTTTTCTTTCGAATATCGGCACAACCTATAATTGTCGATTGTTGCCTGTAGATATCTTTTCTCGCGCGCGTTGCACAGAAACTCAAGCCCCCAAAAGAACAACGAAGGAATGGCGTGCAAATGTACTTTCATAGACGCACGTGGGTTGAACAACGCGGCAAAAAGATCCCGCATAACGCCCGGTCCGTTCCAGGGTTCTGGCATGGAAGGTGTCAACATCCCGGCATTTGCAAAACTGGTTTCGAGCGCCACGCCCTCACGGGCTTCCAGTACGGTAACGCTTTGGCCACGCTGGATTAACGCACATGCGGCGCTGAGCCCCGCTAGTCCACCACCGATGACAATCGTTCGCATAGCGGCCTGACGAATTAGTTAGATAAACATCTGGCTAATGGTCTATCGACGACGTCGCGAAGCTTTGCGATCGTCGCCTGATAGACCATTGCACAGAACGGGACTAGATGCGCAGGAACACGCCAGCCAGGACGACAATGAGGATTGGCGGAATGATGTAACGAATTAGAACCAACCAAACCATGAACATGCCACCTTCCGATGCACCGAGTTCGTCGAGGCTGATTGCTTTCGGAATGAACCAGCCCAGAAAAATCGTAGACAACGCGCCGCCAACCAACAAGAGATTGTTCGCAGCTAAGTGATCCAATGCATCGAACATGCTCATACCTTCATACGACGGTACAAAGTCGAGCGGGTAGTAGCCGGACCAGTCGCCCAATGACATGACTGATACGATGCCAAGCAACCAAGCGGCGCCAACAACGTACAGAATACTTTTCTCACGCCCGATACCAAATTTTTGATCGACCCAATTCGTTACCCCTTCCGCCAATCCCAAGCACGAAGAGAGGGCCGCTGATATTAAGAGAATGAAGAAAATCGAACCAAACAACTGACCACCCGGCATCTGCCCGAATGCCAACGGTAGTGTTTCAAAAATCAAACCGGGACCGCTTCCAGGACTCAGGCCATACTCGAACACGAGTGGAAAAATCGCCAAACCCGCGACAACCGCGACGCTGGTATCCAGCAAGATCACTGCGGTCGCAGAACGCGCGATTGAAAAGTCTTTGGGCATATACGCGCCGAACACGACTAGTGAACCCATGCCAATACCGATCGAAAAGAAAGCCTGACCGATCGCCATCATTGCGGTCTTAAAGGTAACTTTCGAAAAGTCTGGTTCAAGAAGAAACGTCAATGCCGACGACATGTCTCCGGCAATCATGCCGTAGATCACCATCACTATGAGCGACACGAAAAGTGCCGGCATCAAAACTTTTACCGCGCTCTCGATACCACCTTGTACGCCGCGACGAATGACAATAATAATGAGCACGTGGACAACAGTATTCCAGATCAGGAGCTTCACAGGATTGTTCAGCAAATTGCTGAACATAGAGGCCGATTCTTCGGCACTCACGCCACGCAAAGATCCGCTGACGGCCTTAACAAAGTAGTCGAGCGTCCAGCCAGAGATCACGGTGTAATAGGAAAGAATGACGAACGCACAAAATATGCCGAGTGAGCCGACTGCACCCCATCGTTTGCTTTTACCTGACTCGACAGCAACCGCTGCATAGCTGCCATTGGCGCTCGACTTGCCGCGTCGGCCAATTGAAATTTCGGCAATCAACAATGGCAAGCCAATCACAAGTGCAAACGCAAGATAAATAAACAGAAATGCGCTGCCGCCATTTTCGCCAAGAACATAGGGGAATCGCCAGATATTGCCCATGCCGACTGCAAATCCAACTGCCGCCAACAGAAATCCCCATCTCGACGACCATTGTTCTGTAGAACCTGATGCCCCCGCCATAACCTTCTCCTTTATTCTTATTTTATTTGAGCCAGACTCGGTGAGAGTCCCGGTCAGATGTCGTATCTTCTCATAATCGTTGCATTTCTTGGGCACCTCTGACTAACTAATTATGTTAGCTAGGCTAAAATTCAGCACCTAACAACATCAAAAACCGGGGGATAATCTAATGAGACAAGCGATTCTCGCGTTGTTCACAACGCTACTCTATTGCAGCACCGCAATGGCGGACACGCTAATTCATGCTGGCCGACTAATCGATGGAGACTCGGATAGAGCGACGATGGCGCAGACCATACGGGTCGTAGACGGACTAATCGCATCGATTGAGGATGGCTATTCCAATCCTGCCAATGGTGACGCGGTCGTCGACCTGCGCGAATCCACCGTACTGCCCGGTCTCATGGACACCCATGTACATTTAACCGGCCAG
>JABIUH010000062.1 GCA_018701055.1 Woeseia sp.
TGCGGGCATTGATCACGATGCCTATCAGGTCGAGATTCGACCGGTCGCAGGCAATATTTGCCAATCACTGCTCGGTGATCTCGACTAAGTAAGACAGCGGCTCGTGCCGCAATTTGAACGCTAGCCGTTAGTGGTCCAACAAGGTCGATTTGATGGACCACGAGCACTGAATAGCGCTAGAATCGCAGCGGGCAAAATACCTGCTTTCGCTTGGGGCAAACGAGTAGATGAGCAAACGTTACGATGCGGCCGACATCGAGGTCTTAAGTGGTCTCGAACCAGTTCGGCGCAGGCCGGGTATGTACACAGATACGACTCGGCCCAATCATTTGGCACATGAGGTTGTCGACAATAGTGTCGATGAAGCTCTTGCTGGCCATTGCAAAAAAATCGAAGTCACGTTGCACGCGGACGGTTCCGTGGAAGTGAGCGACGATGGTCGTGGCATGCCGGTCGACAAACATCCCAAAGAAAAAATCCCAGGCGTTGAGCTAATTCTCACTCGGCTGCATGCGGGCGGGAAATTCAATAAAGATAACTATCAGTATTCTGGCGGTTTACATGGGGTTGGTGTGTCGGTTGTCAACGCGCTGTCGAAAAATCTGGAAGTGTGGATTCGGCGCGGCGGAAAGGAATACAACCTAAGTTTTGCCGGCGGTAAGAAGAGCGGCAAGATGGAAGTGGTCGGTACGGTCGGTAAGGCCAACACGGGTACGACGATCCGCTTTTGGCCGGATCCCAAATATTTCGATTCGGCCACAATTTCAGTATCCAAAATCAAGCATGCGCTCAAAGCGAAGGCTGTGTTGTGCCCGGGTTTGATCGTGAAATTAAAGGTTGCCAAGCCCAAAGAACAATTGGAGTGGTGTTATCAGGGCGGCCTCGAGGAATACTTACTGGAAGCAATGGGTACGGGCGAGCATTTGCCGGCTGAATCGTTTGCTGGTGCGCTTAACGGTACTAACGAGGCCGTCGACTGGGCGCTCGCGTGGCATGCAGATGGCGGCCAGACGGTTACTGAGAGCTACGTCAATTTGGTTCCCACCGCGCAGGGCGGCACACACGTTAATGGCTTACGCACGGGCCTAACAAACGCTATACGAGAGTTTTGTGATTTTCGTAGCTTGCTGCCGCGTGGCGTTTCGATCGCGCCTGAAGATGTTTGGGATGGCCTTAACTTCGTGCTTAGCGTGAAACTTGAAGATCCGCAGTTTTCCGGGCAAACAAAGGAGCGGTTATCCTCCCGCGAATCGGCCGGTTTCGTTACCGGCGTGATCAAGGATAGTTTTGCACTGTGGTTGAACCAACATCCGGAAACGGGTGATACGATTGCTCAGTTGGCGATCGCGAATGCCCAGAAACGTCTCAAGGCAGCCAAAAAGGTTGTCCGCAAAAAGGTGGTTTCCGGCCCAGCATTGCCTGGGAAGCTCGCAGACTGTACCTCGCAGGAGCCAGCGTTGTGCGAGATATTTCTGGTAGAGGGAGACTCCGCTGGCGGTTCCGCGAAACAAGCAAGAGACAGAAACACTCAGGCAATCATGCCGTTGCGCGGTAAAATCCTGAATACCTGGGAAGTCGATGTAGGGGAGATTCTGGCGTCGCAGGAGGTACATGACATCAGTGTGGCTCTGGGTGTTGATCCGGGAAGTCCGAATTTGGACGACCTGCGTTATCACAAGGTTTGTATTCTTGCCGATGCAGATTCTGACGGCCTGCATATCGCGACACTGTTGTGCGCTCTCTTTTTGCAACACTTCCGCGAGTTGGTTATGGCTGGCCACGTTTATGTGGCAATGCCGCCGTTGTATCGCATTGATGTCGGTAAGGAAAAATTTTACGCACTGGACGAAAGTGAGCGACAGGGCGTGTTGGCTAGAATCGAGACGGAAAAAATTCGCGGTAAGATTTCGGTTACACGCTTTAAAGGTCTTGGTGAAATGAATCCATCGCACCTGCGTGACACCACAATGAACCGAGATACGCGGCGTTTGGTGCAGTTAACGGTAACGGCGGGCGACGAAACTGATCAGCTTATGGATATGTTGTTGGCGAAGAAGCGTTCGGGCGATCGGCGTAAATGGCTTGAGGACAAAGGCAACCTCGCGGAAGTCTGACGAGAAACGAAATCAATATGCAAAACCAACTCAATCTTGAGGGCGTTGAACAACAAGCGCTGAAGGAATATACCGAGAAGGCTTATCTCGATTACTCGATGTACGTCATTCTTGATCGGGCTTTGCCACAAATCGGCGACGGTTTAAAACCTGTGCAGCGTCGCATCATCTATGCGATGAGTGAATTGGGTTTGTCGTCGGGTCAGAAACACAAGAAATCGGCACGGACAGTCGGTGATGTCATCGGCAAGTTTCACCCACATGGCGATTCTGCGTGTTATGAGGCTATGGTGTTGATGGCGCAGGATTTCTCCTATCGCCATCCGATCGTGGATGGCCAGGGTAACTGGGGCTCGACTGACGACCCGAAATCGTTTGCTGCAATGCGCTACACAGAATCTCGCCTGCGACCCTACGCAAAATCCTTGTTAGCGGAGTTGGGTCAAGGAACGGTCGATTGGGCACCTAACTTTGACGGCACGATGGATGAACCGGTCGTGTTGCCCGCGCGCCTGCCGAATCTCATACTAAACGGTACAACTGGCATCGCGGTCGGTATGTCGACCGACGTACCGCCCCACAATCTGAAAGAAGTCGCTAGCGCGTTGGTGCATTTAATAGACAATCCCGATGCGACTGTCTCGCATCTGATGAAACACATCAAAGGACCGGATTTTCCGACGGGTGGGGAATTGGTTTCGCCCCGTGCCGACATAAAGCAAATCTACACGACAGGTGGCGGCACACTCCGCTTGCGTGCTTCATACCGAATTGAACATGGCGATATTGTGATCGACTCGCTGCCTTATCAAATTTCCGGCAGCAAGATTCTCGAACAAATCGCTGCGCAAATGCGTAACAAAAAACTGCCCTTGGTCGATGACCTAAGAGATGAATCTGACCACGAAGCGCCTATTCGCCTGGTCATCTCTCCGAAGTCGCGACGAGTGGACGTTGACGAATTGATGTCGCATTTGTTTTCCACGACCTCTCTCGAACGTACGGTTCGGGTCAACATGAATATTGTGGCGCTCGATGGGCGACCGCGGACCTTCAATCTTGTTGGCTTGTTGAGTGAATGGCTGAAATTTAGAAAAGACACCGTTAAGCGACGCCTGAATCACCGCTTGCAGATCGTCAAAGACCGGCTACATATTCTCGACGGATTACTAATTGCTTATCTCAATATTGACGCGGTGATCAAGATTATCCGCACCGAAGATAAGCCGAAGCCCGTCCTGATGAAGAAATTCAAGCTGTCCGATGTTCAGGCAGAATCTATTTTGAATCTTCGTTTGCGTCATCTTGCCAGACTTGAAGAGATCAAGATTACCGGCGAACAAGGCGATCTGAACGACGAGCGCCAGGACCTCGAAAGTATCCTGAAGAGTTCGATCAAGCTGAAAAGCCTCATCAAGTCGGAAATTATCGAAGACACGGAAAGTTACAGCAATGCTCGTCGAACGACGATTGTCGAGCGCGAAGCCGCACAAGCGTTGGACGAATCTCAATTGGTCGCGAGTGAGCCAGTCACTGTCGTCCTGTCACGTCGGGGGTGGGCGCGTGCCGCTAAGGGTCATGACATCGATTCGTTAGCATTAAGTTATAAGTCTGGGGATGGGTTTCTGGCGGCGGCCCAGGGCAAAAGCAATCAACTGGCAATGTTTATCGATAGCACCGGCAGAGTTTATAGCGTGTTGGCGCAAACACTGCCCTCGGCACGTGGCCAGGGAGACCCATTGTCAGGCCTTTTCAAACCGCCAGACGGCGCAGAGTTTTGTGGCGCGATGATTGGGGAAGCTGACGATCGATATTTGCTGGCCAGTGATGCTGGCTACGGTTTTGTCGCGACATTGGGAGATCTCGTATCGCGAAACAAGGCGGGCAAGTCGATTCTAAGAGTCCCTGCCGGCGGTAAAGCGGTCGTTCCTTCATTCGTGCCTCGAGATAGTGAGTGCCTTATCGCGGCAGTGTCATCGGTCGGCCGACTGCTGTGTTTTGAAATGGAAGAATTGCCGGAACTTGCTAAGGGCAAGGGCAATAAGCTAGTGAATATTCCTGGCAAGAAGTATAAAGACGGCGACGAGCAGCTGGTTGCCGCTGTGGTCGTGCAGGAAGATGCAAGCCTACAGGTGCATACCGGTACGCGCATGATGACGTTGAAGTGGAACGACCTCGACGATTACTACGGAGAGCGAGCGTTGCGTGGCCGAATGCTGCCGAAAGGGTGGCGCAAAGTTGAACGTTTGCTAGCGACGGACCTGCCTGAATAAATCAGTCGAGGGTATTTATCCTGCAGCAAAGAAAACGGGGTCAGAGTATTACTCTGACCCCGACAAATTTCCGTACAAAGTTATTTTTTCTTTTTAGTGTCGACTTTGCCGGATTTAACTTGCATCTCAACCGTTATATCGCTGCCTGCGGCAGACTGTATGCCGTCAGCGCCTATGGGACAGATATAGATCTGGTTTAAGAGAGAGTTTTTGTTCATCCTAAGTTGAGGAGTTGAGATGAAACAGAGACCAACAGGACGACAATCGTCGTCAGAAAAGATCATTCGTGACATCAAATGCAGGACGCGTAAGCAGTACAATGCGGAGGAGAAGATCCGTATTGTTCTGGATGGATTGCGAGACGAA
>JABIUH010000061.1 GCA_018701055.1 Woeseia sp.
AGGAATTTCGTCGTAAAGGCATATTCCGAGCACTCTATCGGCATGTTGAATCGCTGGTCAAAGAGGATCAAAATGCCTGTGGATTGCGCCTCTACGTTGAAGAAAACAATACGCGCGCGATCCAAACCTATCGAGACCTTCACATGAATGAGCCCGGATATCGGGTAATGGAGTCGCTCACCAAAAATGACTAATAGGATTTGGCTATGTTGAAAGCAGGAAACGTCGCACCGGAATTTATTCTTCCGGACGAAAACGGCAACGAAGTATCTCTCGTCGAATTACTGCAGGATGGTCCAGTCATCTTGTACTTCTACCCCGCCGATTTCACGCCTGGCTGCACGAAAGAAGCCTGCGCAATTAGAGATATTCATGACGAAGCTCAAGGGGTCGGCCTCAAAGTCGTGGGTATCAGCCCCCAAGACGGCGAAAGCCATTTAGCCTTCAAGAAAGAACATCGGTTACCGTTCACGCTGGTCTGCGATCCAGACAAAATCGCCATTAAGATGTATGACGCCGATGGTCCGCTAGGTTTTGGCGTCAGGCGCATTACCTATCTCATCAGTCAAGGCCAAAAAATTCACGACGGCGTCGAGGCCAATATAAAAATTGGCCAGCACGAGGCGTTTATTCAAAAAGCGATCGTACTGCATGAATCGGCTGGATTGACAACGCCTCGCAGCGAAAGCTAAGCCTACTCTCCGCTAATTGTGACAATGACCTCACGCGCATGCGGTGCATGCCGATGTTCCCAGAGATAGATTCCCTGCCAGGTCCCTAACGCACACTTGCCGCCAGCAATTGGCAAATTCAGATCTGATTGCGTCAGGACGCTACGAACATGTGCGGGCATATCATCGGGCCCCTCATCAACATGCGTAAACATCGGGTCTCCGTCTGGCGCCTGCCGTTGCATGAACGTTTCTAGATCTTCGCGTACGGCGGGATCAGCATTCTCGCAAAGCATCAACGAAGCACTGGTGTGTCGTATGAAGATATGACACATCCCAATCTTGACACCAGCCGTTGCGACCGTCGCTTGAATGTCATCAGTCAGATCGTAGGTGCCGCGACCGGATGTTGAAACACCAAGTTCCGACTGGCAAATCATGACCTAATTGTTCATTTCATGATCGACCTGTGATTCGGTCGTTGGTTTGCCTAAGTACGGCGTTCCATAACGCAAACGAATGGTCTTCGTCTTGCCGAACCACGGAATAGAGGCTAGATAAATGTTGTCGTATTCGAACTCGGCGATTGGCGGAACGTTCTTGCTCGCGCCGAGATCCGCGATAAGGTCCGGCACGGTATTGCTGTGTCCGACGACCAGTACAATTTTTCCCTTATGCGCCTTTAAAATTCCCGACAGCACGGCTTCATTGTCATCGGCCGCGTACAAATTAACATCGAGGTCCAACGCATCAGCAATCGGCTGCACAGTTTCGATTGTGCGGCGATAAGGTGTTGAATAAATTGCATCGATCCCTGCTACCACATCGGCGTGAACCAACTGCCGCAAGAGCTCAGCCGCCCGCAATTCACCGGCAGGAGAAAGCGGCGGATCATCAACGGGTGTCAGTGCCTTCTCAGCATGCCTAACGAAAATCATAGTGGTAGTGGCCTGCGACTCGAAAAACCAGGCTAGCCCGACCGCGATCGCAGTGTAGATGATGACAATCTGAATGCGGCGCAAACGGCGCTTGCGGCGGCGATCCAAATCTTTGTTCCCTGTACCCATAAGGCCCGAGCTTACGGTTTTTTATCGAACTTGACTATTGTTGAGCCAACAATCTAGCGCCGTTGATCTTTTTCCTTGGGTGGGCTGACTTCCGTGAACTCGCCTTCGATAACCCGATTCGCCGGGGGTGGCTTCGATGTTTGCTCCGCCTCACCCGTTTTTTGCGCCCCGAATCGGCGTTTCGCCCACCAGACACGAATGGTCATGATTGCCGCCATCACCAACATAAAACCAGCGATACCGACGAAGACGACGAAGCCGAGCGCGAGCGACACTGAAATCACAATGACGCCGACGACAACGACCAGAAGATTCGCCAGTGGATTGCGCGTCGGCAATTGCCTATTTCGAAACTGTTGATTCAAACCTTATGTTTCCTATTACTGTTTGCGCGCATAAAAACCGTCAAACCAAGGCAGTCAGATCACGCCTTCATCATTTGATTGCTCGAAAAACTGTCTCACTCGACCATCGTGCAGCAACGAGAAAAGCGCACGAAATGGAACTGTAGTGCCCCGCGCCAATGGCGTGCAGATGAC
>JABIUH010000060.1 GCA_018701055.1 Woeseia sp.
AAACTCAGCAACGAGAGCTTCTCGCCGACCATCGCAAATGCCCGAGTAACACCCGTTACGGGAGGGCCGGCGGGAATGTTCATGCCGACGATAGTGCCATCCTGAATCGCATTCGCCGTCGCGCCATAACCCATATAGGCGAGATTCAACTTATCTTCATAGTCGATGCCTAAGCTCTTAAGAATGTGATCGCCACTTTTTTCGGCACCAGAATTTCTCGCGCCAAGTACGAATCGCTCGCCGTCTAACTTATCTATGTCCCAAATCGTCCCGTCTGTTGTGAGTTCGGTCAACAATACAAAATGATCCGTGTTCTGCCAAAGCGCGGCGATACTTCGCAACCATGGCTGTGGCTGCGAGATCGGCCCATCTCCATTCCATGCCCAGGCGGCAAAAATGCCCTGCAACACTGCGAACTGCGCCTGGTTATCTCTCATCAATTTGATGTTTTCAGCGGAGCCTGCGGAACTGATTGCAGATAAGCTGATGCCTTCAGTTTCGTATAGTTGCGCTTTTGTAATCGTGGCGAGCGCCACACCCACTGGATAGTATGTGCCCCCAGTTGTTGCGGTCGCGAGGATGTAAGGGCGGTTCGTCGATAAGTTTTCTGTGCAGGCTGAACAAAGCAGCAGCACCGTGAGACAAGTGGCAAGAAATTGCTTCATATTAATCTACTGCCACCCGAATCGACTGGATTCAACTTTATACAGTATGTAGTCACGTAAATCCTTGGCCATGTTGAAGTCCACGTATGGCAAGCGTAAAGACCCTGACGCGAGATAGAAACGAATTGTCGCCAATCCTTTGCGTTCCTGTAGTTTTGTTTGCGTGACGCTAATGCGTTGAATCTTCCGGTGCAGAAATGCTGTGGTTTGATACCCCAAGAAGCCGCGCCTCAGCATTACTCCGGTTTCAACAACGTCGTAACCATACTTTCGATAGTTTGTGATAACTGCTAACGCACAGAGCGGTAACCAGATCAAGAAAATAAACGCCGCATTGCCGATCAGAGCATAAAAAAGTGAAACAGCTGCAATTGTTGGCAATATGCCAAACAACACCAATCGAGAGCGAATGTAACTTCTTGAGATTGGTCTCCATTTCGATGACGTGGGGTCCAAATCGAGATATGGAAACTCGTCTGCGAAAACCGCGGCGCCCAACTGCGGCAGTTGCGAGAGGTCACAGATAGGGACGATAAATTGTTTGCCTTCATCCGTGCGCTTGCCACTCGATGCCTGTTTTGCCCGGATTCGAAAGCGTTTAAAAAATCGCAACATGGGGTTTTGAATGGCCCTTAACGACTGAATTTTATTCAAGCTGACAGAATGTTCGTGACGCGTCAGTAGCCCAGCGGTCGAGCGGAGAGTTTCACGTTCCGCGTGAAGCTCAAAGTTGTAGTAGCGCAAGAACGCGCCAGTTATAGACGCGCCAGCGAGTAGCAACAACAAGAGCAAAATGCCGGTAATTGCCAGACTGACGCCACCCGCTATTGATATGCCAGCATTATCAAGTACCGTGAGCAGCGCACTTTTATCGACCATTTTCTCAATGCGATTGCCGATGTTGTCGAGGAGTGGGCTGAGCAGTGCCAGAATGATCAATGCCTGTTTGCTAGACAGGCCGATTCGAACCATGTCTAAGTTTGTAAGGCTAAGTATTTTCCGCGATGCATCTGTGCTGTCAGTCTCTTCGTCAGTTGGGGTGTCGTCAGCCCGCGTTTCATCTCGAAGGCGAGCTTTAAGCGATTCGGCCAATGCGCTCTTAATTGCGGGTAAATAGCCCTCTTGCTTTGCTGAGCCCGCTGTATCCAATTGAACCGTAACCAGGTCGAAAGGGCGGAAGATGACGTTCTGTATCGTGTTGACTGCCTGAATTCTTTTGAACTTGATGTCCAATTGATTTTTCTTGAGAACGCCTTCGCGTATCAGTATTGAATCCACTCCAATTTGATAACGAAAAAACCAATAACGGATGAACGCAAGCGAGATAACGATGACGAAGAAGAGGGTGAGTCCCAATACGATTCGCGTCATCAAATCGCCTTCGTAGGCAAATAGGAAAGCTGCGCCGGGCGCGAGCGTCTGTATCGCATTCTGACTGATGGCTTTGAAAATCTTACCCAGATAGAAAATTGCAGCTAACGGTGAAGTGCGTCGCCACCGCTTGTCATCAGCTTTGCTCAAGCGATGACCCGATTTTGTCGAGAATGAATACGCGTAACTTTTCTGCCGCCCGGGTGGGCAGGCCATGTATTTGGAGATCGCCGCCGGATCCGCCCGCTGTGTAAAGTTGTAGCGATGCTAAGTTGAACTTTCTGTCGAGGGGTGTGCTGCTCTTTTCGACATGCTGAATT
>JABIUH010000313.1 GCA_018701055.1 Woeseia sp.
ACGGTGTCGAATTCATGTTTGCTTCGCGATGTGGGATGTCGGCAGATCTTTCCGGCGCTATCAACGATCGCGCGATGTTTCACTGCGACAATGCTTACTACCTCGACAACATTACGATTGTTTCACATCGTTGCAAAACGAATACGGTATCGAATACGGCGTTTCGCGGTTTTGGCGGCCCGCAAGGTATGTTCGGTATTGAGGTCGTTGTTGACGAAATCGCCCGTTTTCTGGAGCTTGATCCTCTCGTCGTGCGCCGCCGAAATTTTTACGGCATCGACGAGCGAAATGTAACTCAATATCAACAAACCGTTGACGACAACGTCATTCATGAAATAGTTGATTCGTTGGTGGAATCTTCGGATTACGAAAAACGTGTTGGCATGGTCAAGGCATTTAATGACGCCAATAAAATCTTAAAACGGGGCATTGCCTTAACGCCGGTAAAATTCGGAATTTCGTTTACTGCTACGCACCTTAATCAAGCTGGCGCGCTGTTGAGTATTTATACAGACGGAAGTGTGCACATCAATCATGGTGGCACTGAGATGGGTCAGGGGCTGTTTACCAAAGTCGCACAGATCGTTGCAGAAGAATTACAAATCGATATCGACAATATCAAGATAACGGCATCGGATACGAGTAAGGTGCCGAACGCGTCTGCAACTGCCGCGTCGAGTGGCGCGGACTTGAATGGTATGGCGGCACAAATAGCGGCGCGAAAGATTAAATCAAGACTTATCGCATTTGCCGCGGATCACTTTTCAGTGTCAGAACAAGATGTGCGGTTTTTTGGTAACTGCGTGCATGCAGGAGAGACCACTGTATCGTTTGCAGAGCTGGTGAATCTGGCGTGGTTCGCACGGGTATCGCTATCGGCGACGGGTTTTTATCGGACGCCACGTATCAATTACGATCGATCAACATTTAGCGGTAGGCCATTTTTCTACTTCGCCTATGGCGCTGCTGTCGCTGAGGTAATCGTCGATACCCTGACCGGCGAGAACCGCTTGTTGCGAGCCGATATCCTGCATGACTGCGGCAAGTCGCTCAATCCGGCGATCGACATGGGGCAGATAGAAGGAGGTTTTATCCAGGGTGTTGGCTGGCTGACCTCAGAAGAACTCTGGTGGAATGAGTCTGGGGAGTTGAAGACGCATGCGCCATCAACTTACAAAATTCCGACCAGTGCGGATGTTCCTGAAGAGTTCCATGTCCAAATGTTCGATTCACCCAATCCCGAAAAGACTATCTATCGCTCCAAGGCGGTCGGTGAGCCTCCGCTGATGTTGGGTTTGTGCGTTTTTCATGCACTTAGAGACGCGGTCGCAAGTGTATCTAACAACACAAAACTGCCACGTCTGGATGCTCCCGCAACACCCGAATCGGTGTTGGCAGCGGTGGCGAAGCAGAAAGCTAATGCGTAACTGGGTTCAGGACCTTGCGGACCTTACTTCTACCTCTGAACCAGCGGTATTGTTGACGATCGCCACTGTTCGGGGATCGGCACCGCGGGAA
Organism: Woeseia sp.; assembly: GCA_018701055.1. Taxonomy (GTDB): domain Bacteria; phylum Pseudomonadota; class Gammaproteobacteria; order Steroidobacterales; family Woeseiaceae; genus SZUA-117. The sequence continues at coordinate 1,519 of JABIUH010000313.1, forward strand.
GTTGGTGCGCGGATGATCATCACGGCGCACGAGACAATTGGTACGATCGGGGGCGGGCAGCTCGAGTATCAGTGCGTCAAAATCGCAGCTACACAATTACGCGAAGACGGCGAAATTGAGAATGAGATTAGCACCAGGCGATTCGCGCTTGGTGCCAACTGTGGTCAATGCTGTGGTGGTGTGGTCGAGGTCTTGTTTGAGACGCTGGTCGATGTAAATTCGGCGTGGGTGCCTTCCCTTGTTGCGAGCTATCAACGGCGAGAAGCTGTTGTGCTCATCACTGGGCTGACAAAACCGTACCGTAGGTTTCTACTGAGTGATACAAGTTGTCATTCGTATGACGATTCCGAGCATTGTTCGTCGAGCACTCTGAAGACTGCAAAGAATTTTCTAACATCGAACGATAGCGCGAACGTCGTTGATAACTATCTCTTCGAACCCATACGCGAAAGCGATTTCAATGTGGCGATTTTCGGCGCTGGACATGTCGGCGCTGCTACGGTGGATGTACTGAGTCGATTGGATTGCAAAATTCGTTGGATCGATGGTCGACGAAACATTTTTCCGACAACTGTACCTGCGAACGTCACGTGCGTAGAAAGCGCAGATCCTGCGCGCGAAGTTGCTGCATTGCCAGCGGAGTGTTTTTTTCTGATCATGACGCATAGTCATCCACTCGATCAGGAAATCTGTCAACAAGCATTAAGCCGCGACGACTTTGCCTATTGCGGCTTGATTGGTTCGACATCGAAGCGGCGCCGTTTTGAACGACTGATGCTGAAGCAAGGGTTAAGCGAGAACCTTCTGTCGCGATTGGTTTGTCCTATCGGGATTGCAGGTATTCAAGGCAAAAAACCGGTCGAAATTGCAATATCGGTGGCCGCGGAAGTTTTACAGATAAGGGATGCCAGCGTGAAGAGTCGCAATGAACCAATACTTAGAGAAGTGCGCAGCTGATGGAAGCCTATTTTGTCGAGTGGCTGAATATTTTGGGCCGCTGGGTGCACTTCATCA